>NZ_RHQO01000026.1:0-64862 GCF_003935475.1 Pseudomonas sp. p99-361
AAACGTAGGAGCGAGCGCAGCTCGCGATTGCGCCGCGCGGGCGGCGCTCGATCTCACAGGCGCTGCCATACCTTGTGGCAAACACCTGTCAGCCCTAAGGCGATCCCTGTGGGAGCTGGCTTGCCAGCGATGGGGCCGGTACAGGTTAGCGGTCAACCCACCATCGGCACATGCCTCGGGTGGCTGGCAACCCGCGCCAGCCAGGCGCGAACGGCAGGGTAAACGGCCAGGTCGAACCCGCCCTGATGGGCCACATGGGTGTAGGCATACAACGCCACATCGGCAATCGAATACTGCTCACCGACCAGGTACGGGGTCATCTGCAGCTGGCGTTCCATCACCTTCAAGGCCTTGTAGCCGCCCTTGTGCAGCTTTTTGTATTCCTCCATACGCTCATCTGGCAGCCCCAGGTAAAACTGGATGAAACGCGCCACGGCAATGTACGGCTCGTGGCTGTACTGCTCGAAGAACTGCCACTGCAACACCTGGGTGCGCAGGCGCGGCTCGCTGGGCAGGAATGTGCTGCCATCGGCCAGGAAATTGAGAATGGCGTTGGACTCCCACAGGTAAGTGCCGTCTTCCAGCTCCAGCACCGGCACCTTGCCATTGGGATTCATCGCCAGAAACGCCGGCGTTTCGGTCTCGCCCTTGAGAATGTCCACCGGGTGCCATTCGTACGGCCGGCCCAGCAGGCTCAACATCAGCTTGACCTTGTAGCAGTTACCCGACTGGTAGTCGCCATAAACCTTGTACATCGCCCCTCCCTGCAAAGCAGTTTTGCAATTGCGCCCAATAGTTGGCGACTGTACGGCTAAAAGCAATGGCCGCTGTATGGCAAGGATCCACCTTGCTGGCTGTAGTCTGAAAAAACTGCTTACACCTTTACAAGGACTTTGTTCATGACCAATGCCACTTCCGCACGCCTGCGGCCCCTGGCAGACAGCGCCCCGTCGGCGGTGGTCGCCGGCTTCATCGCCATGCTCACCGGTTATACCAGCTCGCTGGTGCTGATGTTCCAGGCCGGCCAGGCGGCCGGGCTGACCACTGCGCAGATCTCGTCGTGGATTTGGGCGCTGTCGATTGGCATGGCGGTGTGCAGTATCGGCCTGTCATTGCGCTACCGCACCCCCATCACCATTGCCTGGTCCACCCCCGGCGCAGCGCTGCTGATCACCAGCCTGGGCGGGGTCAGCTATGGCGAGGCCATTGGCGCCTACATCACCTGCGCGGTGCTGGTGCTGGTGTGCGGGCTGACCGGCAGCTTCGAGCGCCTGGTCAAACGCATTCCGGCGTCGCTGGCTTCGGCGTTGCTGGCGGGCATCCTGTTCAAGATCGGCAGCGAAATTTTTGTGGCGGCGCAGCACCGTACCCTGCTGGTGTTGGGCATGTTCTTCAGCTACCTGCTGGTCAAGCGGCTGTCGCCGCGCTACTGCGTGCTGGCGGCCTTGCTGGTGGGTACCGCACTGTCGGGCGCGCTGGGCCTGCTGGACTTCAGCGGCTTCCACCTGGAAGTGGCCAAGCCGGTGTGGACCACGCCGAGCTTCTCGCTGGCCGCCACCATCAGCATCGGCATTCCGCTGTTCGTGGTGGCCATGACTTCGCAGAACATGCCTGGCGTGGCCGTGCTGCGCGCCGACGGCTACCAGGTACCGGCCTCGCCACTGATCTCGGCTACCGGTTTTGCCTCGCTGCTGCTGGCGCCGTTTGGCTCGCACGGGGTCAACCTGGCGGCGATCAGCGCGGCCATCTGCACTGGGCCGCATGCCCATGAAGACCCTAGCAAACGCTACACCGCGGCGGTGTGGTGCGGGATTTTCTACGGCATCGCCGGGGTGTTCGGGGCGACCCTGGCAGCGCTGTTTGCCGCGTTGCCGAAAGAGCTGGTGCTGTCGATTGCGGCGCTGGCGCTGTTTGGCTCGATCATGAACGGGCTGACGGTTGCCATGAGCGAAGCGCGCGAGCGTGAGGCGGCAGTGATTACCTTCATGGTGACGGCGTCGGGGCTGACCCTGTTCTCGATCGGGTCGGCGTTCTGGGGGATTGTGGCGGGGGTTTTGGCCCTGGTGATTCTTAACCCGCGCAAGGCCTGAAGGCCATTATTGCCTGTACCGGCCCTATCGCTGGCAAGCCAGCTCCCACAGGGATCGCATCAGGGCTGACAGGTGTTTGCCACAAGGTATGGCAGCGCCTGTTAGAGCGAGCGCCGCCCGCGCGGCGCAATCGCGAGCTGCGCTCGCTCCTACGTTTGTTTCGGGCCAATTATTCCTGTGGGATTTGCGCGCGAACGCCTTGGCGCATGCCTCAAAATCGCGTCGTACGAACAAGGCGGCCGCGCGCATCTGGCACAGGGGTTACTGGCCCGAAACAAACGTAGGAGCGAGCGCAGCTCGCGATGCGCCGCGCGGGCGGCGCTCGATCTCACAGGCGCTGAAGATGCTACGGCGAGCACCTGGCAACCCTGATGCCATCGCCAGAAACCACCTGGGCTACAACCTGAAATGCCCCACCATCCCCTTCAGGTCGGTGCCCAACTGCGCCAGCTCCACACTTGACCGGGCATTGTCCTGCATGGCCAAGGCCGCCTGGTCGGCACTGCCGCGGATCTGTGTGACGCTGCGGCTGATCTCTTCGGCCACCGAACTCTGCTGCTCGGCTGCCGCGGCGATCTGCTGGTTCATCTGCTGAATCAACGACACTGCCGCAGCAATACTGCCCAGCGCACTTTCGGTGTGCAACGCGTCAGCCACCGCCATACGCACCAGTTCGGCACTGCCGCGGATCTGCGCCACCGACTGCTGCGCATTGCCGCGCAAGCTGGCCACCAGGGTCTCGATCTGCTCGGTGGACTGACGGGTACGCTTGGCCAGCGCCCGCACCTCATCGGCCACCACGGCAAAACCGCGCCCCTGCTCACCGGCCCGGGCAGCTTCGATGGCGGCGTTCAGCGCCAGCAGGTTGGTTTGCTCGGCCACGCTCTTGATCACTTCCAGCACATCGCCAATGGTATGGATTTCGGCACTGAGGCTGTCGATGCCGGCACTGGCGGTTTCCGCCGCGGCGGCCAGCTGTTCGATGCGCTGCATGCTCTGGCGCACCACCTGCTGGCCCGAGCCGACCTTGGCGTCTGCCGACTCGGCCGCTTGGGCTGCTTCTTCGGCGTTGCGCGCCACATCGTGCACGGTGGCGGTCATCTGTTGCATGGCGGTGGCGACCTGTTCGGTTTCCTCTTTCTGGCTGCCCACCTCACGGTTGGTCTGTTCGGTCACCGCCGACAGCGCCTGGGCACTGCCTGCCAGTTGCTCGATCCCCTGCTGCAAGCCACTGACAATACCGGCCAGCCCCGCGGCCATCTGCTGCATGGCCTGCATCAACTGCCCCACTTCGTCACGCCGCGGCGCCTGAGCATCGAACGCCAGCTCGCCCGCAGCAATGCGCTGGGCGCGGGCGATCACATGCTTGAGCGGGCCGACCACCGCGCGGGTAATCAACCAGGCCGCCAGCACGCCGGCCAACAGCGCCAGCACCGTGGCCAGGCCAATGGCCAGGGCATTGCGCTGCAGCTCGCCCTGCAGGGCCTGCTCCTGCGCCAGGTAGGCCTGGTCGACGCGCCCGGTGACCTGCTCGGCACTGGCCTGCAACTGGTCCTTCAACCCTTGTTCACGGGCCAACTCGTCGGTGTATTCGTTGAGCTTTTCCGAGAAGCTGCCGATGTGCCCCGCCACTTCGCCCAGCACGCTCTGGTAACCGGCATCGGCGATGGCGCCCTGCAGCTGGCCGACCAGGCTGGCCGCCTCGACGGTTTGGGCAATGCGCTCTTTACTGACACCCTCTTCGCCCTTGCGGCTTTGCTCCAGGCGCACCCGCGCTTCGTCCATGGCCTGCAGCATCAGCCGCGACACCTGTGCCACCTGCCCGGCTTGCTCGAGAAACTCGCCGCCCTGCTGGCCTTGGGACTGCTTGAGGGTGTACACGCCATCGTCGGCCAGGCCGGCCTGCAGCACATCCAGGTTATTGGCCACGCTGGACACCGACCAGCTGGCCATGTCCAGCGCCAGCTCCTTGGCCTGCACCGCCTGCACGAAGGCCTCGAATGCCTGGCCGTAGGCCGCCAGGTCGGACTCTGCCGCCGTCAGCGCCGGCAGGGTACGGGCGCGCTCGGCCAGGCCCTTGAGGCCGCTGCGCAGCGCCTCGGCCTGTTTCAGGTCGGAACGCAGGGCAAATGCCTGTTCGTGCTGGCGCAAGCGCAGCAGGTCGGTATTGAACTGGGCCAGCTGGCGCAAGCTGTCGAAGCGCTGGCCCACGCTGTATAACGCCGCAACACCAATGGCCGCGACCGCCAGCGTCAGCAGCAGCACCAGGGCAAAGCCCAGCCCCAGTTTACGGGCCATGCCCAGGTTGGCCAGCACACCATGCTTGCTCGCGCCCATTGCCCATTCCCCTTGTGCTTGCGAGGTTAACCCGAAGGCCAAGGTTGGCAACGTTGCCTGCTGCTGAACAAGGGCCTGACGTCAGAATAGTGTCAAATAGCTATGTCTTGTCGCTTTTAGCTGCGCTGAAGTCGGTTTCATCAGATCGCTGTCGCCCCACCGTCCACAGTCAGGCAGTGGCCAGTGGTGAACGCCGCGCCGTCGCTGCACAAGTACAGCACCGCACTGGCAATTTCCTCCACCTTGCCAATGCGCCCGACCGGGTGCATGGCCGCGGCGAATTCAGCCTTGCGCGGGTCAGCTTCATAGGCGCGGCGGAACATGTCGGTGTCGATCACCGCCGGGCACACCGCGTTCACGCGGATGCCCTTCTTGGCGTACTCGATGGCCGCCGACTTGGTCAGGCCGATGACCGCATGCTTGCTGGCACTGTAGATGCTCATCTTCGGCGCCGCGCCCAGCCCTGCCACCGAAGCGGTATTCACGATCACCCCGCCGCCCTGGGCCAGCAGCAACGGCAGCTGGTACTTCATGCACAACCACACCCCCTTCACGTTCACGCCCATGATGGCGTCGAACTCGGCCTCGCTGCCGTCGGCCAGGCGATGCTGCTCGATCTCGATACCGGCGTTGTTGAAGGCGTAGTCGAGCCGGCCATAGGCCGCCATCAGCTCGTCGTGCAACTGACGCACCGATGCGTCACGGGTTACGTCGCAGGCAATGAACAGCGCCTGGCCCCCCGCTGCCTGGACAAGCGCTACGGTGGCTTCACCGCCGACCGTGTCGCGGTCGGCCACTACCACCTTCAAACCCTGCTGGGCGAACGCCAGGGCGGTTGCCCGGCCAATGCCGGCCGCCGCGCCGGTAACCAGGGCTACCTGGCCAGAAAAGGTCATGCTCATCGCGCGCTCCTGTGACGGTATGGTGGGGTTCAGAGCATAGTCAGGCGTTGTCTGGCGAGGCAGCATCATCACATGAGCATTTGGGCTGCCATGCTTGTCAGTGATATTAAGCACCTGACTTCATCAACAGGGTAGATTGAAGCCCTGTTTCCCTCCACTGCCTACAAGGACCCCGTCATGAGCCAAACCAACCGCCGCTTCCTGCTCGCCAAACGCCCGGTGGGTGCCGTGCGCCGAGACGACTTCAGCTACGAGACCGTACCTGCCGAGCAACCCGGCGAAGGCCAGGTGCTGGTGCGCAACCTGTACCTGTCGCTGGACCCCGCCATGCGCGGCTGGATGAACGAAGGCAAGTCCTACATTCCGCCGGTGGCCCTGGGCCAGGTGATGCGCGCGCTGGGCGTGGGCGAGGTGGTAGCCTCCAACCACCCGGACTTCAAGCCCGGCGACCATGTAAGCGGCGCGCTGGGCGTGCAGGACTACTTCACCGGCGAGCCCCAGGGCCTGCACAAAATCGACCCCAACCTGGCGCCGCTGCCACGCTACCTGTCGGCGCTGGGCATGACCGGCATGACCGCCTACTTCGCCCTGCTGGAAGTGGGCCAGCCCAAGGCTGGCGACACCGTGGTGATTTCCGGCGCGGCCGGCGCGGTGGGCAGCATTGTCGGGCAGATTGCCAAGGTGAAGGGTTGCCGCGTGGTGGGCATTGCTGGCGGCGCCGAGAAGTGCCAGTACCTGAAGGACGAGCTGGGCTTTGACGGGGTGATCGACTACAAGGCCGAAGACGTGCTGGCCGGTTTGAAGCGCGAATGCCCGAAAGGCGTGGACGTGTACTTCGACAACGTGGGCGGCGAGATTCTGGACGCGGTGCTGACGCGCATCAACTTCAAGGCACGCATCGTGATTTGCGGTGCCATCAGCCAGTACAACAACAAGGAAGCGGTGAAGGGCCCGGCCAACTACCTGGCATTGCTGGTGAACCGCGCGCGCATGGAAGGTTTTGTGGTGATGGACCACACCAAGGAGTACGGCAAGGCCGCACAGGAAATTGCCGGGTGGCTGGCCAACGGGCAGGTGAAAAGCAAGGAAGATGTGGTGGAGGGGCTGGAGACCTTCCCAGAGACCTTGCTGAAGCTGTTCAACGGTGAGAATTTCGGCAAGTTGGTCCTGAAGGTTTAACCCTACCCGAATGCGCAGCCCCCGGAAGTTGCGGCCTGGCTTCACGCCGGGCTGCGCAGCACAGCCCCCCTCATTCCCGCACGCTCAGCAGGCGCCCGTGGCCCTGCTGGCGCCGCGAATTGCAGCACCCTTCGGCGTACCGGATTCACAGGTTGACCTTGCCTGTCCGATACCTGCCGTATCCCTTCGTTGCCCCTTCATTTAGAATGGGTAAAGCCTGAGCAAGACATTGGATTACCATCACTTCAGGCCTGGGCAAACAGGCAGTCTGCACCTAAGCGTCAGACAAAACGGATCAACGCTAGGGGTTTGAAATGTGTTCTGAGAATCACGCCGTTACTGACAATCCGTTGGTGACAGTGATCATCGCGTCTTACAACCATGCGCGCTACATCGAAGCCAGCATCATGAGCGTCATCAACCAGACCTACAGGAATATCGAGCTTCTGGTGATCGATGACGGTTCCAAGGACGACAGCCCCGCATTGCTCAAGCGTTTGCAGCAGCAGCACGGTTTCTACCTACGCCTGCAGGCCAACCAGGGCCTGGCACGCACCCTCAACGATGCGATCGCGCAAGCCAAGGGCGACCTGATAGTGCCTTTTGGCTCTGACGACATCATGCTTGCGCACCGTATCGCCACCCAGGTGGCGTATATGCAGGGCAAGCCCGAGGTGGGAATTTGCTCAGCCAACATCGAAACCATCGACCAGGACGGCAAGGTGATGGGTGCCCGTGAGCAGCGCAACCGCAACCTGCCCTTCCGCCGCCTGGACTTCGACGACTTGTTCCTCGACCGCAAGCCAGGGCCCATGGCAGCCACTTTGATGCTGCGCCGTGAGGCCCTGGAAAAGGTAGGTGGCTTCAACCCGGATATCCGCCTGGAAGACGTTTACATCGAGTTGTCGATTGCTCGGGCCGGTTATTACATCGACGTGTTGGGTGAAGTACTGGCGCAGTACCGTGACCACCCTACCAATACCTTCAAGAACGGCCGCTTCATGGTTGATAACGTACTGCGAACCTTTGCAGTGTTCAGCGACCACCCGCAGTACGAGCAGGTTTGCATGAAATTCCGCAACTCCATGCTATTGAAGTACGCCAACCGGGACAAAGCGCTGAGCCGGGAAATGCTTGCGCAAATCCCGCTCAGGTACTGGAACCGCAAGACCCTGCGCGGGCTGTGGCGGTTGCTCTGGTCTTAAGTAACGCGGCCGCGCTGCCAATGGATCAGTGACTGCCCGTAGACCAGCGCCAACGGAATCCAGATCAGAAACCAATGCTCTTTCGGGCGTGACATGAATGCACTGCCTTCAGTCAGGCCCGAGACAAAGCCGAAGATCAGCCAGGTGGCAGCCAGCGTTACACCAGGGTGCTTGCGATAATTCCAGCAGAAGTACATGGCCAGGCTGTAGATCGTCATCCACAGCACCAAGCCCACCACCCCGCCTGAATACAGCACGCCCAACTCGATGTTATGGGGGTCGGCAAGCGTTTGCGCGAGGCCCGGAATAATCACGGTCATGGGCGTGTCGTAACCATGCCCCAGCCACGGATGCTCGCCAATCTGGCGCAGCGCCTCCAGCCAAATGGCCGGGCGATAGGACAAGCCCCGCTGCGTGATGGCCTCCGGGTAGACCAGCACCATGCCCAGCAGCGCGATCAACACCGCAGCCAGCGCCAACAGCCCGCGTTTACGGTCGCCGACAATAATCAGCCACGCCAATGCCGCGCCCAAGCCCATCAAAGGTGTCCGTGAACCTGTGGCTACTACCGTGGCGCCCAGGATCGCCAGCCACACCAGCGACATCGGGTCGAGCACGCGTTTTGCCTGGAACCAGTACGCCAGCCATACGGCTGTGAAAGCGCCCAGCACATGAGCGGTTAGTAGAGGGTTGTACAGGGCCCCGTAACCTTCCAGCCGGCTGGCACCCGCTGGCCGTTGGTAAAGCAGGAAATAGCCGAGGTACAGGGCCGCCGCTATCCCTACCAGAGTTGCAGCGATGCGCACGCACTGCTGGAGATGGGCCGGGGCATGCAGGCTGATCATGCCTGCCGATAGCAGCACCATGGCGATGTACAACGGCCTTTTCAGCAAGCTCCCTGCGGAGTTGGCCGAGTCGGACCATGCAATGCTCAGCATGGTGTACGCACAAAACACCAGGAATGCGATGAATAAAGGATTGCCGGCCAGCTTTTTCAGCATTGCCGGCTGCAATAGCAGCGCCACCAAGGTTGGCACTGCCAGCAGGATATAGAACAGCTTGTGGTAGAGAGAACGTTCCCCCACCCAGAACATGCCCGTGAGCATGACCAGCCAACCCAAAGGGAGAACATAGCTGTTGACCTTCCTTCCCCAGCGCTGGGCCGGGGATTCGACTAATACATCGGCTGACATTGACGTTCTCGACAAGAGTGGGGAACTCAC
Source organism: Pseudomonas sp. p99-361 (assembly GCF_003935475.1). Classification (NCBI taxonomy): domain Bacteria; kingdom Pseudomonadati; phylum Pseudomonadota; class Gammaproteobacteria; order Pseudomonadales; family Pseudomonadaceae; genus Pseudomonas; species Pseudomonas sp. p99-361. Next base: position 8,937 of record NZ_RHQO01000026.1, read on the forward strand.
GGGCTGCTTACTCGATGTGACCGTAACACAGGCATGTGAACAGAGCGCCTAACGCGCAAGGCTTTGGCCCAACGATGGCTCGGCACTCAGTTGCGAATTTCGGCAACAACGGCTGACAGCGCCTGGCCAGGGTTTGCCGCTTGGCTGATGGGCCGGCCGATCACCAGGTAATCCGAGCCGGCATCCAGCGCTTGGCGCGGGGTGAGGATGCGGCGCTGGTCATCCTGCGCGCTACCCGCCGGGCGAATACCCGGGGTCACCAACTGCAGCGCGGGGTGCGCCGCCTTCAAGGCCGGTGCCTCCAGCGCCGAGCAAACCAGCCCGTCCATGCCCGCTTTCTGCGCCAATGCCGCCAGTCGCAATACCTGCTCTTGCGGGTCTACATCCAGGCCGATGTCGGCCAGGTCTTCACGTTCCATGCTGGTCAGCACGGTCACGCCAATCAGCAACGGCTGCGGGCCGCTGCGCTTGGCCAGTTCTTCGCGGCAGGCCGCCATCATGCGCAGGCCACCGGAGCAATGCACGTTGACCATCCACACCCCCATTTCGGCCGCTGCCTTTACCGCCATGGCCGTGGTGTTGGGGATGTCGTGGAACTTGAGGTCGAGGAACACTTCGAAGCCCTTGGCGCACAGGGTTTCAACAATGCCCGAAGCGCTGCTGGTGAACAGCTCTTTGCCCACCTTTACCCGGCACAGCGCAGGGTCAAGCTGGTCAGCCAGCTTCAGGGCGGCATCACGGGTCGGGAAATCCAGGGCGACGATCAGGGGCGTCTGGCAGGCGGACATGGCAGGGTCTCTTGGCAAGTCGAAAACGGCGCGCATTGTAAACGAAGTGGCGCGGGCTTTGGGGCCCGCAGGTCACGGAATTGGCCCGGCACGGGCGGGCACCTATAATTGAACCAACGGAACGGGTAATTGCTCAAACTTTACACACGCGTTGCCCATGGCCCGATCAAAGGAGAACGACAATGCCCTGGTATGCCTGGCTGATCCTCATCATAGCCCTTGGCTCCATCGTCGGCGGGTTGATGATGTTGCGCGACACGGCCAAGAAACTGCCGCTTACCGATGAGCAACTGCGCAAGGTGCATGAGCGCAACGCCGAGGCAGATGCCAAGGATGCGCGGGATCGCTGAAATGCCCCGCCGTTGCCCGGGGCGCGAGGATTGTTGTTACGGCCACTTATATAAACGGGGCTGGGGGGTAGTGCCTGTTAGTTAAGCGTTACTGGGGCTGCTTTGCAGCCCTTCGCGGGCACGCCCGCTCCCACACGTTGAGGTGCTGAACTCAAGAAATGCGCGATCCCCTGTGGGAGCGGGCGTGCCCGCGAAGGGTCGCAAAGCGGCCCCAAATTACTTAACTGACTTGCACGCCCCCTGCCCCTCCTGCAGTTACTCCACCATCACTTTGTCCCGGTTGCGCTCCAGCAGAGCATTGCCTATCCCCTTGATCTCCAGCAACTCATCCACCGAGGCAAACGGCCCATTCGCTTCGCGGTAGGCCACAATGGCCTCGGCCTTGGCCTTGCCAATGCCATTCAGCTCCTTCTGCAGGGTCAGGGCATCGGCCTTGTTCAGGTCCAGCCGCTGCGGCTGCTGCACCTGCTGCTGGCTGACTATCGGCACCGGTTCGGCAACCGCTGCCGTATTGGCCGGGGCGGCACTGAGGGAAAAGGACAGGCTGGCGAACAGCGGCAGCAGCAGGTACGACAGAACGTTGTTACGCATGGTGAACACTCCTTGGGTTGGTCTTTTACAGCAGCCGGTTTCCTTCGGCCGTGCCAACAACCCTAGCGACTAACTCGGAAGCAAAACACCCACGCCCACCAGCGAATGGTTACCAGATCCGTCAACAAGCCTATCAACCTCGCCGACCCTCAAACCGAGTTCACAGCCCCCCTTAGGCGTCGTCCTCACTGAGGCATGGCCCTGCCGACCAACGTGTGGGCAAATGCCTAAATCTCCGCAAGCGCCTGCCCACCCTTAGCCGGCTGTTTTCCCACAAGGCACGCCGCAAAATGCCCCAAGAACCGGAAGCCTGACCTTGCCACTGTTGTCGGTGGAGGTGGAATGGGACGCCGCGTTACAAGACATCGACCTTGTCCTGGCCTTCGATCCCGATGGGACCAGTCAATCTGTCGAAATCAATTATGTCAGACTTTCCTGAAACGCTTCCCCGCCTCTTCAGCTTTGGACAACAAGCGAACTATCCTACGCTCCGGTCAGAAGCAGCTGAATAGCCGGGGAAATGCCCCAGGGATAACTTCACCGGGTCGCCGATTTGGTGACCGGGTGTGAGAACCTGCTAAGCACTGCTGCTCTCCTGTTCATGGCGGCCATTCGCGGGCAAGCTTCGGCTTGGCCGGTTTTCAGTGCATCGGTTTCTCACCCCGCGTAATGGCTGCCACCTTTGTCCGTGAGAAAGATCGAGGTGGTGGTTTCTGCCAACGCACTGGAACCCCAACATGAAAAACCACGACCAAGCCCCCATCCTAACCGCAGGCATCGAAACCTTCCTCGAAGCCGGCAACCCCACCCTGAACCTGCTGCGCGTGCAGCCCGGCGTTCCGGTAGACGATGCGTATGAGCATGTCTCCGTGCTGCTAGGCTACTGCAAGCACCTGGTACGCGAAGGCGACATGGAGGATGACCACAAGATGCTGGGCGCAGCGGATTACCTACTGGCCCTGGCCAAGGCCCTGATGAACGACATCGAAATTGCCAAGAACAAACGCCACTAAAAGCACTGGCACCAGGCAATCCAAAACCAGTGATCGGGTCGCGGTAACGGGACAAGCCCGTCCCCCGTCCACACCACCGGAGGTGCGGTTTTCCGCACCCGGCGGTTGGACACCAGGCAAATGCGGCGATACCCCCGACCGAAATTGAATGCATACCAGCCGGCCAAAAGCTCCCCTATCCGCTCATGCTCAAAGAGCGGCTGAAAGATTGTAGAATCCCCCCGTCCGCAGTTAGCAAGGGCATGCTGACTACAATTCACTTGCCATGTCCCAATGGCTGCCCTTTGGGCCTATCGAGTAAAAAATGATCAAGATCAACTCCACCATCGAATGCTCCAACTCGGCTCCTTTTGTGCTGTTCGGCGGCATCAATGTTCTCGAGTCTGAAGACCTGGCGCTGACCGCCTGTGCCGAATACGTGCGCGTAACGCAGAAGCTGGGCATCCCGTATGTGTTCAAAGCCAGCTTTGATAAAGCGAACCGCTCATCGATCCACTCCTACCGTGGCCCCGGCATGGAGGAAGGGCTGCGGATCTTCGAAAAGGTGAAGGCCGAGTTCGGCGTACCGATCATCACCGACGTTCACGAAATCTACCAGGCGGCCCCGGTCGCGGAAGTGGTCGATGTACTGCAGCTGCCGGCTTTCCTCGCCCGCCAGACAGACCTGGTGGTCGCCCTTGCCAAAACCGGCAAGCCAGTGAATATCAAAAAGCCGCAATTCCTTAGCCCGTCGCAAATGCAGAACATCGTGCACAAGTTCAAGGAAGCGGGTAATGACCAGCTGATCTTGTGTGACAGGGGCACTTGCATGGGCTACGACAACCTGGTCGTGGACATGCTTGGCTTCGGCGTCATGAAACGCACCTGCGAAGACCTGCCGATCATCTTTGACGTCACCCATGCCCTACAAAACCGCGACCCATCCGGCGCGGCTTCCGGGGGCAGGCGTGAGCAGGTGGTAGAGCTGGCGCGTGCGGGAATGGGCGTGGGCCTGGCCGGCCTGTTCCTGGAAGCCCACCCTAACCCTGATCAAGCCAAGTGTGACGGCCCCAGCGCCCTGCCACTGGACAAGCTGGAACCCTTCCTGGCGCAAATCAAGGCGCTTGATGACCTGGTCAAGTCGTTCCCGCCGTTGACCATTGCTTAAGCTGCGATGATGAGCTGGGCCGCTTCTGCGTCAGAAGCGGCCGTGTATCAAGACCCAGGGTTGCCGTCGAAAATGTCAACAACACCGACAATCGCGCCGCCGGGGTCCACCACCATCAAGGCACGGATCTTGTTGTCCAGCATGTAGGCTTCAGCGACCGACACGCGGCAATCTGCCGCGATGGTATAAGGGTTCAACTTCATGGTTTCGATAACGGTGGAGTGAATGACCTGGTTACCCTTCAGCAAAGCACGGCGCAGGCCGAAAAGCAGCAATTAGCTTTTTTGTTGTTGCTGGTAGATCCAGTCGACAATCTCACCTGATGGCGCGTAGCCGTTGACCAATTCCCTCAGTAATTGACGAATACGAGCAAAGTCATCCACGGCCACGGCATTGAGCAATGCACCCAAACGGTCACGCAAAAGATCCCAGCTTACGTAGTCTTCATTCGCAACCATGATCATGGGGTGAACCGTAGGAGAAACGTCGTCACCGATCAACAGCTCTTCAAACAGTTTCTCCCCCGGGCGCAACCCTGTGAACTCAATTGCGATATCGCCGCTGGGGTTCGCTGGACTACGCACGCTAAGGCCCGACAGGTGAATCATTTTTTCGGCCAGCTCCACGATTTTCACCGGCTCGCCCATGTCGAGAACGAAGACGTCCCCGCCTTGGCCCATAGCCCCGGCCTGCACGACCAATTGGGCAGCTTCGGGGATAGTCATGAAATAGCGGGTAATTTTTGGGTGCGTAACCGTAATCGGGCCACCGCTTTTGATCTGCTTGTGAAACAACGGTATCACCGAGCCAGAGGAGCCCAGTACGTTGCCAAACCGCACCATGGTGAAGCGGGTTTTATTGACCCGCGCAACCTTGCTGCTGTCACCGTACAACACGGGAGCCGTCTCGCGGCTGAGGGCCTGTAAAATCAACTCCGACAGCCGCTTGGTGCCGCCCATTACATTGGTAGGCCGTACTGCCTTGTCGGTGGAGATGAGCACAAAGTTCGCGACGCCTGACTGCAGAGCCGCTTGCGCCGTACAGAGCGTGCCATAGACATTATTCAGAATGCCCTCGGCCATGTTGTGCTCAACCATCGGCACATGCTTGTAAGCGGCCGCATGATAGACAGTGGCTACACGCCAGGTCGCCATCACATCTGCCAGATGTTGCTGATTACGCACTGAGCCCAGAATGGGCAATAGCCTCACCGAAAGCGATTCGCGTGCAATGCGCTGCTCCAATTCGGTAAGAATCGCGTACAGGTTGTACTCACTATGATCGAACAGCAGCAATGTAGTAGGCCCGAGCCCGATGATCTGGCGGCAAAGCTCTGAGCCTATGGAGCCCCCTGCCCCGGTAACCAGGACCGTTTGCTTGTGAATACAGCGTTCGAGCAGATCTTCCTGGGCTGGCACTGGGTCCCGCCCAAGCAGGTCGGCAATGTCGACATCCTGAATGTCGTCTACCTTGACCCGGCCACTGGCCAGGTCGGCAAAGGCCGGCACACTGCGCACATGCAGCGGGTAGGGCTCAAGCAGGGCCAGTATCTCTTTGCGCCGGGCGCGCGACACGGAAGGCAGGGCCAACAGGATCTCTTGCGCTCCGGTTTCCTTGATCATCTGCTGCAGATGCTTCGGTTTGTAGACCTGCAAGCCGGAAATAACCCGATTGGCCAGATCGCCATCGTCATCGATGAACGCCACCGGACGCATTACACGGCCCATGCGCAGTGCTGCAAGCAACTGGTTGCCGGCCGTGCCAGCGCCGTAGATAGCCACTTTGACCAAACCGTCATCGCGGCTGGCGAACGGTATCTGATGGGCGCCGGTAAACCAGTCACCCATGAAATACTGGCGCATGACCAGGCGCAACCCGCCAATGATCACCATGCTCAACCACCAATAGTTGAACACGATGGAGCGAGGGACGAGGACTTGGTGGTTGCTGTACCAATACACAACCACGGCCAATATCAGCGATGACAGGGTGACCGCCTTGATGATGGCGACCAAGGCGTCATTACCGAAATAACGCATTACCGCCCGGTACATGCCAAAGCGAATGAACAGCGGAATGGCCACCACCGGTGCAGCCATGAACAACCAGCGATGCTCGACTATAGGGTTGTACATCTCGTCGATGCCAAGGCGCACGATGAACGACAACCACAGTGCTAGCCAGATCAACACCACGTCGGCGCACACTTGCACCAGGCGTTTTTGCCGCCTGGACAGATTGACGAGGTATTCACGCACCCTGCTGTTCTTAGCTGCGCTCATCTGGCATGCCTCAGCGCAAACAGGCTGCGAATGACGGCCGGCGGCGTTTCAGGGGCCAGGCGCAGGCTAGGTTCACCTGCTGGATGCCTTGGGAGCTTGCTCATCCTATTCTTTTTCCCCTGCTTTATAGATTAACGCCAACACTATCAGAGGTACGTAGGCCACCAAGGTTCCCAGTGCACCATCGAGCTGAAATACCACGACCACCATAGCCACGGGTAACAGCCAACCCAGGTTGATGGCCGCCACGGCCAAGGTGACTGTGCGGTGGCTGCCGTGGTGGCGGGTCGCGTACTGGTAAGCATGGCTGCGATGCGCTTGGTAAACCTTGTCGCCGCGCAGCAAACGCCGAACCAAGGTAAATGTGGCATCCACCACGAACACACCCAAAAGTATTAACCACCCCCAGAATAATAGCGGGTTTACCCAACCTGCCAGTAACGCCAGCAGGCCCAGCACCATACCGAGGAAACCACTGCCCGCATCACCCATGAAGATGCGGGCGGGGGGGAAATTCCAGCACAGGAAGCCGGCCACCGTCGCAGCCAGCAACAGGGGTAGCCAGGCGTGATGAGCATGATCGGTTACCCAGTACAACAGGCTGGCCCCCACGCAAACGCAGATGGCCTCGACACTGGCGAGGCCGTCGATACCATCCATGAAGTTATAGAGGTTCAGCAGCCATACCAGGTACAGCGCGCCGAATAGGCTGCTCAGCCACAAGGGGGCCAGCGTAAAGCCAAACACACTGATGGGCGGCATGCCCCCCAGCCAAGCGAGGCCCCAGGCCGCAGCCGCAAAATGGCCCAACAGGCGCCAGCGCGCAGCGATATGCCCGTGGTCGTCCATGAAACCGATCACCGCCACCAGCCCCCCGGCGCCCAGCACCCCGACCACCACGGAGGGTGCGATAGGCCCTGCAATAGCCATACAAAGTGCTGCCAGCAGAAAAGCCACCACAAAGCTCAAGCCGCCGCCGCGCGGGGTAGGCAGTGTGTGTGAGCTACGTGCATTGGGAATGTCCATCAGGCTACGGGACAGCGCATAACGCCGCAGCGCTGCCGTCATCCACCATGCTGCCACGCCTGCCGCCAAAACGAGCCAGATCATGGGCGGCGCGCTTCCAGCAAAGATTGAGCGGTCATTTTCAGTCCTTGTTCCAACGTGTAGGGAGGGTACCAGCCGAGCAACTGCCGGTTCTTGGCAATATCCACCTGCAGTGAGCCGAGCAGGCGCTGGGCGAGGTCCCGCCGCCCCACCAACTGCGCTGCGCCATGCAACACCCTCACCGGCACAGGTAGCAAGCGCGCCGGCTGCCCCAGCACGCGACCTAGGGCATGCAGCAGTTGGCTGAGGGAAGCGTCTTCCCCGTCACTGGCCATGAAGGTCTGGTTGGCGGCGTTTGGATGGTCAATGCAGGTAATGATCAGGTCGACCAGGTTGGCCACCGACACCAGGCTGCGACGGTTGTCGACCTTTGCGAATGGCAGTGGCACACCACGCTGCACCCAACGCATCATGCTATGGAAATTGGCCTTGACCCCCGGCCCGTAGACCAGCGTAGGGCGAATCACAACCACCTGCATCGCGGTAGTCGCTGCCAGCTGGCGCAACCCCTGCTCTGCTTCGAGCTTGGACAGCCCATAGGCATCCCGCGGTGCCGGCACATCATCAGCATGCAGCGGCTTGCCTGGCTGGCTGAGCTCACCATTGACCTTGACCGAGCTGATGAAGATAAAGCGCCTTACACCTGCGGCAGCGGCCTGGCGGGCCAGATTGAGCGTGCCCTCGACATTGACCCGACGGAACTCGGCCAGGCTGTCGCTGGCAGTTTCCTTCATGACATGCACCCGGGCAGCGGCATGCACCACAGTATCGACACCGGCCAGTGCTGCAGCCCAGTCGGTGCTGGCGGCGAGGTCAGCGATGCGCACCGCTTGTGCACCCGCAACGGGTGCCTGGCCATTGCCACGCAGTGCGGCTCGGGTATCGAAGCCCACGTTACTGGCCAGCTGACGGCATAGCGCGCTGCCGATGAAGCCGCTTGCGCCTGTAACGAGTATCGTGCGTTTTTCCATATAGCTCTGTCTCGAGTCAACGGGGCGCAGGTTTGAACGGAAATTGCCAGGGCGCAACCACTGCCCGACCCACCACCGTACAACACGCTTGGGTGCCGCAATGGCCTAACGGACTTGCTGCTTGGCTGCGCGGGTGAACAGCTAAAGCAGGCTACGATAGAGTTCGGCATAGCCAGACGCCATGGCCGATGCGGTGAATACCTGCTCATAGCGCTGCAACGCCCGCCCTCCCATGGTTTGGGCCATGGCCGGATCGTCCCACAACCGTTGCATGGCTTGCGCCAGCGCTGCGGCATCGCGTGGAGGCACTACCAGCCCCGTCTCGTCGGCCAGGTTGATGAACGTTGTGCCCGATCCCATTTCGCAGGAGATAAGCGGTTTGCCATACATGGCCGCCTCCAGCAGCGAGATGCCGAACGACTCCGAACGCAGGTGGGACGGGAAAGCGAAGGCGTAGCACAGTTCAAGCAACGCCGCCTTGTCGTCATCCGGCAGCCCGCCCAGGAACTGGACGTTGTGCAACCCCGCCTCCGCTGCCTGCTGCTTCAGCTGATGCTCAAGGAAGCCGCACCCCATGATCACCACCGGCAAGCCGTTGATACGCGCGGCTTCCAGCAAATAATCCAGGCCCTTGTAATAGCGCAAGGCGCCAACGAACAGGAAAAAACGCTCGCCCAGGCGTTGCCGCCAATAGGCCAGCTTCTCGGCACTGGCGGCGGGGTAAGTGGACCGGTCCAGACCATAGGGAATTATGGCGACCTTGTCTTTGAACTGGGTCAGCACCGGGCTATGCGCGGCATAATTCGGCGAAGATGCAACTATACGATCAACGCTGGAAAAGAACCGCCGCATCAAAGGCTGGTAGAGCTTGAGCAGCCACTTTTGCTTGACGATATCGGAGTGGTAGCTGACCACGGTCGGTTTGTTCAGCCGGGCCAGGAAGTGCACAACATCCATGTACGGCCAGGGGAAGTGGTAATGCACGATGTCTGCCTGCCTGGCGAGTTCGGCAAAATCCTTCATTGCCGACAGCGAAAAGCCCGTGGAGGCGACGTGCAAATCCAGCTTGGCCCGATGGGTGCGGTGGTTGGCCACGCGTTCGTCACGCCCTGAGCCCCGTGGGCTGAGGTAGAGCACTTCAGGTTCAACGCCGTGGGCTTGAGTCCCTTCGGCAATCTGGAAGATTACCTGCTCGATACCGCCCATGGAGTCCGGGTAGTACGTTTTGAAAAAATGCAGAACCTTTATCATCTTTCCCTGACCGACTTGTAAACCTCGACCGTTGCCTGGGCACAGCGCTCCCACGAGAAGCCGCCGGCATGCAACAGGCCCTGCTGCACCGCCGTTGCCCGCCAGGCTTCGTCCTCAAGCCCTTGCTGCAACAATGCAGTCAACCCTTCAACATTATCAGGTGCGCACATCAGCGCAGCCGGGCCTGCCACCTCAGGCAGCGACGAGCTGTTGGAGCACACCACGGGCACACCGGAGCTCATGGCTTCGAGCACCGGCAAGCCAAACCCTTCGTAATGCGACGGGAAGGTGAACAGGCGCGCGCCGGCGAACAGCAAAGGCAGGTCTGCGCTGGCCACGAACCCGAGGTAGCGTGCCCACCCCTGCTGCTGCGCCTGGGCGATACGGTCATGAATGGCTTCGCTGCGCCAACCATGGTAACCGGTAAGAATCAACGGCCAGCGTTGGCGCAGGGCGAGCGGCAGACGACTGTAGGCATCCAGTAGCGAGACGATGTTCTTGCGCGGCTCGATGGTGCCGACGAACAGGCTATAGCCGCCCGGTTGCAGGCCATGGCGGGCCAAGGCCTCGCGCAGGGCTTCTGTGCTGCGCGGGTGAAACCCTGGTGAGCTTGCCAACGGTACCGTATGGATACGCTCGATAGGCCAGGCAAAATAATCAGCCAGTTCTTGCCGGGTGTAATGTGAGTCCGTGATCAATGCATCAGCACGCTTGAGCGTAAGTTCCAGCTCTTTCTGCAGGTAGCGGGCAATTTGCGGTGCATGACAGTGTGCCCAGGTGAATGGGGAAAGGTCATGGAACGTGGCCACACTCCGCCCGCCGAAAGGTGGCAGATAATAATTGGGACTGTGGTAGATAGACCCCTCATGGCCAGACAATGCTCGCTTACGCAGATAGGGCATCAGCCGCCGGTAAGCCTCGACTGCCAGAGCGTTCTTTTGCACTAAGCGCTTTAGCCCGTGAACCGCATCTGACTGATCGGCAGGCTTAGGCAAGGCCGGCAAAAAACTGCGACCGGCAAAAAACCGTAGGTCTTCAATCTCTTGATTTTGCTGCAGCCGGGAGGCCAGCTCGAATGTGTAGCGCCCAATGCCAGTCAGCGGGAAGCGAATTGGCTCGACTGAAAGAATGAGCTTCATTGATTTGCAAGCATCCAACCCAGCGTTTCATCCAGCGACGGAGTTTCCCAGCCAGGTAGCAAGGCCCGCAGCTTTGCGTTGTCACCACACAGGGTTTTGACCTCGTTAGCGCGGACAAACGCCGGATTCACCTGTACCTCGAGTTGGTGCCCCGTGATAGCCGAGCACTTGCCGAGCACTTCGCGCAACGAATGGGTTGTACCAGAGCTGACATTGATCGCCTGCCCGACCGGCCGTGCTTCGATCAAGCCACGATAGGCCTGGACAACCGCGCGCACGTCACTGAAGTCGCGCCAGACATCCAGGTTGCCAAGCTCGATCACTTCGGCCTTGCGGCGAAAGTGCGAGACGATCTTGGGTAGCAGGAAGTTGTCTGCCTGCCCAACACCGGTGTAATTGAAGGGCCGCGCGATAACGATAGGCAGCCGATCACACCACAGCCTGGCCATGTATTCCATGGCCAGTTTGCTGACCGCGTAATCATTGGCGGGCGCCGGCAGCGTCTGCTCGTTCAGCAGCCCTTCGGAAACGTTGCCGTAAACATTGGCACTGCTGGCAAGCAACACACACTCAGGTGTTTTGCCGCAGGCCGCAATAGCTTCGAGCAGGTTGCGCGTACCTATCAGGTTGACCTGATAGAACGCGTCGGCAGCACCATGCCCTACAAAAGCAATGGCAGCCAGATGGACGATGACATCCGGCTGCAGTTCGGCCAGCAACGCGCGTAACCCAGGCCCATCGGCAAGGTCGGCCTGACGGTAGTCAGGGGCCTGCAGGGGCTGGCTGCCAGTGCCGAAAACTTCATAGCCAGCAGCTCGTAGTTCTGCCGCCATGTAGCGGCCGGTGAACCCGTGTATACCTGTGATGAGTGCGCGTTTGCTGGCCATTTGCATCAGAACGAGAACCCTTGTTCGTTACGACGCAGGTCGGCTTCGACCATCATGCGGCACAGCTCTTCGAGGCTGGTCTTGGGCTCCCAGCCCAGCACGTTCTTGGCCTTTTCCGGGTTGCCGATAAGCAGTTCGACTTCGGCTGGGCGGTAGAATTTCGGGTTGATGACAACCAGTACCTTACCGGTTGCAGCGCAGCTGCCCTGCTCTGCTTCGTCTTTGCCGCTCCACTTGATTTCAATACCGACTGCCTTGAAGGCCATGGTAACGAAGTCGCGTACGGTTTCGGTACGGTTGGTGGCGAGCACGAAGGTATCCGGTTCGGCAGCCTGCAGCATGCGCCACATGCCCTCAACGTATTCCTTGGCGAAGCCCCAGTCACGTTTGGCGTCGAGGTTACCAAGCTCCAGCTTGTCCAGCAGGCCCAGCTTGATCTTGGCTACCGAGTCGGTGATCTTGCGGGTCACGAACTCACGGCCACGCAGTGGCGACTCGTGGTTGAACAGGATGCCGCTGGTGGCGAAGATGTTGTACGACTCACGGTAGTTGATGGTCATCCAGTGAGCGTAGAGCTTGGCCACACCGTAAGGGCTGCGCGGGTAGAAGGGGGTGGTTTCGACCTGCGGAATTTCCTGCACCTTGCCGAACATTTCCGAGGTGGAAGCCTGGTAGAAGCGCGCCTTGGGGTTAACGATACGAATGGCTTCGAGCAGGTTGACCGCACCCAGGCCGGTGATTTCGGCGGTGGTCAGCGGTTGCTCGAACGACACACCCACAAAGCTTTGCGCGGCGAGGTTGTATACCTCGGTGGCCTCGGTGGTTTGCAGCAAACGGATGCTGGCCGACAGGTCGGTGAGGTCGTATTCGACCAGGTGCAGGTTAGGGTTGGTATGGATACCCAACTCCTCGATGCGCCAGAAGTTGACCGAGCTGGTGCGACGGTAGGTGCCGTAAACGGTGTAACCCTTTTCCAGCAGCAGTTCCGCCAGGTAGGCGCCGTCTTGACCAGTGATCCCAGTAACGATTGCTTTCATGCGACTTAACCAACTCCGATAGTGCCGTGCGGGCATGGATAAATAATGGAACCACGCGGGCCGTTCCTGCCGTGCGTGTAAAGATTCAATGCGGAAGTATACATAGGTCGGACGGAGGACTCGACTTGCAAAATAACCGCGTGGCCGGTTGTGCTGTATCGGCTTGCCGGCCGGTGCCTTGGGCAGGGTGCAACGGGTGAACGACCTAGTAGATGAGGTGAAGGATAAGTACCCGGGCAAAGGCTTGCCAGCCTCTAGCGTGTAGGAAAGGTCTGAAACGGAAGGCGGGGCCCGTGCCGACCACCGCCTGCCGCCCAGCGCTCAATCAGCCGCGCGCATTGACCCGCGCCACATCACCACCCGGCAGGCTGGTTTCAGGCACCGGGCTAAGCCAAACGTTGACATTGTTGACGCTTTCCTCGGTCAACTCCCCTGCCCAGCGGTTCAGCAGAAACAGGTTGGTGATGAAGTCGTACTGGGTTTTCAGCAAGTCGCGCCGGGCCTTGAATTCGTTCTGCACCGCGGTCAGCACATCCACGGCGTTGACCACGCCGAAAGAAAATGCCTTCTGCGCCGCCAGGCTGGACTGCTGCGCCGATGACAATGCATTGCGGTTGGCGCGGATCTTCTCGACAGCGGCCTGCGCGGTCAGGTAGGCAGTGGTAGTTTCCTTGACCACCTGGCGGCGCACGCCCTCCAGCTGCTCCTCAGCTGCCAGCTGATCATCGTACAGCCCACGCACACGAGCAGAGGTGGAACCCCCGCTGTAGATCGGAATTTTCAACCCCAGCGACGCTACATAGCTGTCACTGCGCGGCGTTTGGGTGTTGTCATAACCTTGGTCGTTCTGCTGCGCAGTCAAACTCAGGCCCAACTGCGGATAGTGCTCACCCTTGCCTTCGCGCACCGCCGCTGTGGCTGCCTCTGCTCCACTTTGGAAAGATTTGAGCATCGGATTGGTTTCGATAGCCTGAGTGACCCAGTTTTGCAAGGGGCGGGTAGGCGCCTGCAACGCTACGTCATTACGAACCCGGCTAAGCGGCTCGGTAATCGGGCGCCCGACAATCTCGGCCAACGCCTCGCGGCTGACCTGCACCTGGTTGCGCGCTTCCACTTCCTGCGCAAGCAAAAAGTCTACTCGCGCCTGCATATCCAGCTTGTCGGTGATCTTGGCCATTTGCCGGTCGAACATGCTACTGACGCGGTCCAGGTTTTTCTGGGTGGCCCGGCGCTCCGCCTGGACCAGGGCCAACTCGTCGTCTGCCGCCAGCGCTACGAAGTAGCGCTTGGCCAGGTCGACCGTGGCCTCCGCCAGGGTATCCTCCGCCTCATACCCCTTCTGTGCCTTGAGGCTCTTGGACTTCTGATAACGCTCCCACGCCGGCTTGTTGTACAGATACTGGGTCAAGCTGAGCGAATAGGTTTCGGTGTTGTAGATGGCCCGATCGAGTTCGTTCTTTCGCAGAATGCGGCTGGAGTTGGCATTGGCCGACACCTGGGGCAACAACCCACCCAGCGCGGCACGCTGCTGCTCACTCGCAGAGCGCGCCCGTGCGTAAGCCGCCAACACCCGCGGGTCTTCAAGGCGCGCCTCCCGGTACAACCCGGCCAGGTCCAACGCATAAGTAGAAGCCGACACGCCCTTCGGAGCAACGCCTTCGCCACCCCTCCCCTCTACGGCCACCGCCTGCCAGGCGACCATGCACATCATTACTCCCGGTAGCAAACGCAGCACGATCATTCCTCAATCAGCGATTCAGCGAACATGTTGCGCGCCGGTTTCAGCAGGTATTGCAGCATGGTGCGGTCGCCTGCATTGATCAAGACTTCGGCCGGCATGCCAGGTTGCAGCTTGCGACCGGCCAGTTTCTTCATGCCGTCTTCGGTGACTTTAACGCGCACCAGGTAGTACTGATCGCCCGAGCGCTCATCAACCAGGCTGTCCGCCGAAATGCGCGTCAGCTTACCCTCGATGATCGGCGTAGTGGCCTGGTTGAAAGCCGAGAAGCGGACGTCCGCAGTTTTGCCCAATTCCAGCCGGTCAATATCCCGCGGGGCTACTTTGGCTTCTACTACAAGCTCGGACTGCGCTGGCACGATATCCAACAGAGGCGTTGCGGCACTGACGACACCGCCAATGGTGTGCACCTTCATATCCAGCACCATGCCGCTTTCAGGGGCACGGATAACTACGCGGGAAAGGCGGTCGCGAAGCGCTGCTTCCTTTTCCTGCAGGTCGAACACCTGAGCCTGTACGTCGGAAAGCTCCTTGGCAACATCGGCATCGAACTTCTTCTTCAATTGCACGATTTGCAGTTCGGTCTCGCCAATCTGCAACTTGGTCTTGGTGATGCTGGACTGGTGGTCAGCCACTTCGGTCTTGAGCATGTCAAGCTTACGCTCCTGCTCCAGCAACCGCTGGTTGTCGACGAACCCCTCTGCCAACAACTCTTTCAGTTGCTTGATTTCACCGGAATACGACTTCTCCAGACCTGTCTTGGTGCGAATCATGTCGTTCAAGCCAGCAATCTGCTGCTGCATTTGCTGGATGCGCTCGCGGTTGACAGAAATTTCGCCCTGCAAGGAATCATGGCGCGCCTTGAACACTTGCTGCTCACCGGCCAACGCTTCCTGGGCACGACCAGAGTCGGTGCCCTCCATCGTCACCGCCGGGATCGACGCCAGGCCGTCGCGCTCGGCGCGCAGGCGTGCCTCTTTATAGCGTGCAACGATAAGCTGGTTACGGGTGGACTCGTATTCAGCGCTGAGCTGTGACTCGTCCAGCACTATCAGCGGGTCACCTTTGTTCACCAGGTCACCATCCCGGGCATGCAGCTCTTTGACGATACCGCCTTCCAGGTGCTGCACGGTCTTGCGGTAGTTCTGCACGGTGACCACGCCAGTGCCGTGCACTGCGTTGCTCAAAGGGGCGAAAGCCGCCCAGGTACCGAAAATGCCGAAGGTGACAAAGACGATGGTCAACCCGATGCGGCGGATGCCGCGGTCCGAGGTGGGCAGGTCATCAAAATTGTGGTCGAACGCTGTGATCGCTTTACTGCTCATCTAGAAATCCTTTCAAGCACCGGTGCTGGTAGGGGCAGGTGCAGCTGCCGGGGGCGCAGAGGGTGCGGCGGGCGGGTTAGCAGGCGCCGACGCGCCCGCTGCCTGGGCGCCACGCTGAAGCTTGGCTTGCTGTGCAGCCAGCTCGGCAATAACGCGATCACGCTCGCCATACATCGAAATAGTGCCACCGGCCATGACCAGAATACGGTCCAGGCGTGTAAGGATATTGGGACGGTGCGAGACAATGAACACCGTCGCGCCAGTTTCCTTGAGCTTTTGCAGGGCTACCCCCAGCGCGCGCTCGCCTACATCATCAAGATTGGAGTTGGGCTCGTCGAGCACGATGAGGCGCGGGTTGCCATAAATGGCGCGCGCCAGGCCGATACGCTGACGCTGGCCGCCCGACAGGTTTACCCCGTCGCTGCCGATGACCGTGTCATAGCCATCCGGCAGCATCAGAATCATTTCATGCACACCCGCCATTTGCGCGGCCTGCACCACCTTGTCTGGGTCTACCTTGTCAAAGCGCGCGATGTTCTCGCTGATGCTACCCTCGAACAGCTCTATGTCCTGCGGCAGGTAGCCCACATACGGGCCGAGGGCTTGTTTGTCCCAGGTGGAGATATCGGCGCCATCAAGGCGTACCACACCATGCTGTGGTGGCCAGATACCCATCAATGCCCGCACCAACGTGGACTTACCGGCTGCGCTCGGGCCGACGATGCCAACGATGGAGCCAGCGGGAGTAACGAAGCTGATGCTGCGCAGCACCGGGGCTTTGGCGCCTGGTGGGGCGACGATGAGGTTTTCGACCTGAACGTGACCTTCTGGAGCCGGTAGCGGCATGCGCTCTGGTTCCTTTTTGAGGTCGTCCATCACCTTGCTTAGCCGATCATATTGTACTTTTGCTGCAACGAAGCCCTTCCAGCTACTGATCATCTGATCGATAGGCGACAACGCACGACCGAGCAACAGCGAACCCGCCATCAAGAGGCCTGGGTTGATTTCATGAGTAATCACGAGGTAGGCCCCGATCGCCAGCATGGCGGACTGCGACCAGGTACGGAACATTTTGGAGGCTGAGCTAATCGCGCCGCCTTTATCGCTTGCCTGCGATTGCAACAGCATTACCTTACGCTGCCGTTTGGCCCAGCGATTCATAAGCGTTTCGAGCATACCCATGGACTCGATCACTTCGGCATTTCGCAGGGTTTTGGACGTTATCACGTTAGAGGCTACGTTCTCCTTGTTCGCCGAAGCCAAGGCTTGACCGGTCACCCGATGGTTGGCCACCGCGAACACGGTCAAGACAGCGCCGCATCCTAAGGTCATCCAGCCAAACCATGGGTGGAACAAGAACATTATCGCCGTGTAAATGGGAAACCATGGCGCATCGAAAAAAGCGAAAATGCCAGCACCGGTGAAGAACTGGCGCAACGCCGTGAGGTCATTCAACGACTGCGCAGTAGCATCTCCTCCGCCACTGTTGAGAGCCCGCTTGAAGCTCGCCCGGTAAACATCGCGGCTTAGCAGCACGTCTAGCCGATTGCTGATACGGACCATGATCCGCGACCGCACCCACTCCAGCGACCCCAAAGTCAGCAACAGGAAGGTCAGAATCAAGGTGAGCATCAACAAGGTAGAAGCACTGCCGGAGGGCACAACCCGGCCCGATACCTGAATCATGTAAAAGGTGGGAACCAGCATCAGCGCATTGACGAAGAAGCTGAAGAAACCGACCGAAAGGAAGCTGCTTTTGCAGGCTCTGAGGGCGGCTTGCAGGTTATTTTCGGAATGTGAACTCATGGTATCCATACTGAGGAGGCGGAAGCGGCAGGCAGTGTAACACCCGCATAGGCACGTCTGGCTCTCAGATTGTCCGGAAACCGGCTCGTTCCCCGATGAGTCGCGTTATTCATGAAATTTTGCTAAAGAATCTTGCTGGAAACGTCCACCTTTCGCGCGCTGCAACATAAGGCGACAAACGGCTAACACCCCACACACGCCTACGAAGCGCCTGTCAAAAAATCCTCGCCATGAGAATTTTTTCGCCCGCCCTACGCCAGGCTACTGATTTTACTCGGGTTTTTAGCATCGATTTTTATTCCTATTGTTTATGTCAAGTATTAAAAAGGAAGCATCGTGACTGTTAGGAGTAACGCTAAGTTCCGGCCGGATATGAATTTTTTTTTAGGATTCTTGGTTGACAACCTTTCCCTCTGACGGCATCTTCGCCACTCGCAGGGAGCCTTAACCGGCCGTTTAGTGCACGCACGGGTTTGAGCAAGTTAGCTACCAGTGTTTTTGCTTAAAAGGAGCTTAACAACGCCATGTCTATGCCTTCGCAGACCCTTGACGGCCTGAAAATCAGTTCCCGGGTTACACTGCTCGAGCCGGGCATGTACATCTTCCGCTACGCCTCGCAGCCCCCTGCCGACAAGCCCGTGTGCATCGCGCTACAGCAAGCGCCATTGGGCAAAGGCTCCATCGACTTCTTCCCCGCCGAGGGCGTCAGCAAAAACATGCTGACCAAGCTGGGCGATACCATCGTGGCTCGGGTCAAAGGTGGCGTGACCACCGTTCTGATCACCGAATACCACATGTTCGACGAAGTGATCGACCCAATCGACCTTCGCATCGACCGCATAGACACCTCGCCGGCCATCATGCGCACCTACGCCGTTGTCGCAACCGCTGAGCCAGCCCAGGCCATTGCTGCCAGCGCCAAACCCTTACCCATCACGCTTACCGCCCACCTGAAAAAGTCGGGTGAGGTAACCTCCAATGAGGGTTGGGTAGGTGCACCCGGTACTGAAGATTTCATTGAATCGTTTGCCATCGAATGGGCTGAAAAACCGGTAGGCGTAGATTTGCTCTACACCTGCATGGTGGCTGGCTCGGGACCTTGTCGCAATGTGTCGACGGGGACGTTCGTCGGTGCCAAGGCACAGGGCCTGCCACTGCTGTGTGTTGGTTTCAGCCTGGTCGGCCCACTGCGCAAGAACTACGAATTGACTGGTGTTGTGGTGTTCGGCAATGCCGAACCACAACGCCTGGTCGCCAATCAGATGATGCATGGCCCCACCGGCAACGAGCCGCTGGTGGCGCTGCATATCGCCCTGACCCCCGTTACGAAGATGAACGCTGCCCGCCTTAAGTCTCCGTGGGAAAACTCTGCAACTGAGCAGACTACTATTACACCAGGCCAACTGGCCTGAAGTAACAGGAATACACCATGCAATACGATAACCCCGTATCGAGCAGCGACGTACAAGCTACTCTGACCGCCGAAAGTGCCAACCTGTCCGACTCCACCATCGAGGCTATCAACAGCCTGCTGAACCTGGATAACGCAGAGACCGTTTCGGTTGCTGGTATCACCGGCACTACCGTTCAGCTGCCAGCTTCCGGTGCTGCAAGCATCGTTCAAGGCACTGTTGAAGGCGTTAAAGGCGACACCGTGGTACTGGACCTGGCCGCTGCCGAAGCTGCTGGCGCCAGCGTTTACCACCTGCAGAGCGACGCCAACCTGGTCGTGAACCTGGAAGGCCAAGCTGCCGCCCCTGCTGCCGACGTTCAAGCCTTCGCTGCCCTGGCCGCAGTCGACACCTCGGCTATCGAACTGGTAGTAGCTACCGGCAACGGTGACGACGTAATCACCGTTAAAGGCGACCAGAACACCCTGATCGACGCTGGCGACGGCAACGACACCATCGTTACCGGCAATGGCGACAACGTCGTTATCGCTGGTGCTGGCAACAACAACGTGACCACCGGTTCGGGCAATGACACTGTCATCCTGAGCGGCAGCAACCACGCTGACATCGTCAACACTGGCGAAGGCTACGACGTTGTTCAGTTGGATGGTTCGCGCGATGACTACGCCTTCGCTGTCGGCAACAACTTCACCGTGAACCTGACCGGTAACCAGACTGCTGCCATCAGCAACGCTGAGTTCCTGAGCTTCGTGAATGGCGAAGAAGTTGAAACCGTAGCCCTGGCTCACAGCGACGCAGAAGCTTCTGCCCTGCGCCTGTTCCAAGGCATCCTGGACCGCGATGCTGACCTGACCGGCGCCAAGTCGTTCGTTGCTCAAGTCAACAACGGCACCTCGCTGTCCGACATCGCCAACGAGTTCCTGAACTCGTCCGAATACGCCGGCGCGAAAAACGCTGCTGACGTGAACGAGCTGTACCAAGCTCTGCTGGGCCGTGCTGCTGACGATTCGGGTGCGAGCACCTGGACCGACCTGCTGGCCAACGGCGGCTCGCTGGCTGATGTAGCCGCTGCCATCGCCGTCTCGAGCGAAGCTCAGACTCTCGACCAGTCGAACGGTGACTTCATCCGCGAGCTGTACTCCAACGTTCTCGGCCGCGATGCTGAGCAGCAGGACCTGGACTTCTGGGTATCCTCGCTGTTCAACGGCGCAAGCCGCTCCGACGTGGTTTCGGACATCATCACTTCCAACGAAGCTAGCGCCAAAGCCAACAACGACTTCGTCGAGTCGCTGTACGAGTCGGCCTTGGGTCGCGCTTCGGAAGCTGGTGAGAAGGACTACTGGACCGCTCAGATCGAGCAAGGTGCTTCCCACGCAGACGTCGCCATCGGCATCGTTGGTTCGAACGAAGCTGTTGCTAACATCGACAACGTCGTTGTACTGCACGGCCAAGTGTAACTAGCCCTGCTGTAGCGAAGGATACGCCCAGCCGCAAGGCTGGGTCGTATGCAAAAAGGGGCGACTTTCGGGTCGCCCTCTTTTATTTTTTGTAGTAAAGCAAAGCCTATGTCCAGACAACCTGAGCATGTCCCCGAAACGCTCATGCAGCTGTTCCACCGCTATCGCCAGGCCAATCAGCAGGACCTAGCCGCTTCCGTACTCGCTCGTGCTATGAATATTGCCGACTATCGACCGGAAGCACAGTTGTGGAAAGGCATTGCGGCCCTGCCGGAAGACCCTGGATTAGCTTTTTTATTTTTTTCCAATGCCGCTCAAGCGTTGCCCGAGCGTCCCGATATCAACGCGCTGGTTGGCCGCAGCCTTCTGGCACAAGGGCAGACGGAGCTAGCTACCCGTTACCTGACCGACGCATGGCGAAAAAAACCTAACGACAATTCGCTGCGCATGATGCTGTGGCAGGCTCGCAGCATGTCTGAGGCGCCAGCAACCCTGCGACGTATGATTCTTGCTCACCTGCCCGAGATCAACTCGCCGAAGGAATTGACGCAAGTCCTCAAGCTGCTCGCAGAGCAAGATGACGCACCCGGCACAGTGGGTGTGGTGCGTTACCTGGAAGAGCAGCGCGAAGTGCAAGGTTGGGCTATTGATCTACGTAATTTGCAGACGCCAGCCTCATTGAAGATCGAAGCTGGCAGCGTGAAGGTAGATGCCGTGGCCAACCTACCCCACCCGCTGCTCAGCGCTGCCGGCCTATCTGCCACCCATGGCGGCTTGCGAATAAAAGTACCCAGTCCGACGGCCGCCGTGCATGTCCGCTTCGCCGACGATACCCAACTACTGGGTAGTCCTGTGTTTGCAATGCCTTCGTTTGTGCCACCACCCCGGCCCAGCATTCAGAATGAGCAGAAACACGTAGATGTGCTGATCCCGGTGTACAACGGGTTGCACGAGACGTTGGAATGCATCGACAGTGTGCTCAAAGCCCGAAAGCTTAACCACACGCCTCATCGTTTGGTCGTGATCGAAGACGCCACTCCGGTTCCAGCGTTGGCAAAAGCGCTGAAGGTCTTGGCGGGCAAAGGCAAGATCACATTAGTGAACAATGCTGTGAACATGGGCTTCATTCGCTCGATGAACCGCGCGATGGCGCTGAGCCCGGGCAAGGATGTGGTGTGGCTGAATGCCGATACCCGGGTTCACGGCAACTGGCTCGACCGCTTGCGAAACGTAGCGCATAGCAGTGCAGACATCGCTTCGGTCACGCCATTCACTAACAATGGCGAGTTGATGAGCTTCCCACAGAGCCGAATCAGCCATGTAATGCCCACGGCACATGAGCAGGCGGAACTGGATGAGTTGGCCCAACACGTAAACGCCTGTCCGATCGAGATCGAAACAGGCTGTGGCTTCTGCCTTTACATAAAACGTGCAGCGCTTGATCAGGTCGGCTATCTGGATGAAGTTCATTTAGCACGCGGTTATGGTGAAGAAACAGATTGGTGCCTGCGCGCTCGAAGCTTCGGCTGGCGCCATATGGGCGCACCAAATGTTTTTGTTGCGCATGAAGGCGGGATTTCCTTCGGGGCGGAAAAAACGCTGCGTGTAGCCCAGAACAACGCCATTCTGCGCCTTCGCTATCCTGAAGCTTCGGCCCGCTACAATGCATTTTGCCTGCGCGACCCGATCAAGCCTGCCCGGAATGCGCTGCAGCGTGCTCGACTTGATCGGCTTGCCGAATGCAAGGATCAAAGCAAGCGGTCGCGATTGCTACACAGCACTTCCCTGCATGTACATGACGGGAGTGCATCCGATTCAGCCTTCTGCCTCATTTGGCATCGCGACATCCATGGCATGCGGGTCACCCTGAGGGCGCCCCTCCAGCCCTTGGCCCTGGAGCTTGACTACGATCTGCCTGGGGGCTTTACCCAACTGATCAAAGATCTGTGCGCCTTGCAAATAACCGACATCGTGTTTGAGTACCACCGGGGGTGCCCGACTCAGCTCTGTGATCTACCCGCACTGCTGGGTATTCCGTACACAATCAGTCGCCGTGACTGTGATGTTCAGGGCAGGGACAAGGCGTATGATTGGCAGCGATTTGCCAACTTTGCAGTCAGTGTGCTTTTACCCTGGAAAGCTTGGGAGAAACCGTTTGCCGAAGCATTTCCGCAAGCCAACATTCTCATTGAGCCCCGCAGTAAACAACCCGCTCCAGCCAAAGGCACGCCACGCAGGCTGCTGATCGGCGACACGCTGGATAACCCGCAAATCGTTGAGCAATGGGTCAATGTGGGCAAACGCATCACCCGCGAGAATTTACCTCTCACGCTGCTGGTAAAAAACGATACACCCTGGATGAAAATCTTGTGCGCTACGGGTGCCGTGCACGTGTTGCCTGATATAAATGGATTCAGCAAGGCGGAGACGGCACAAGCCGCCGGGTGCGATGGCGCAGTAAGCCTTGCTGCTTGCCCAACCACTGAATGGCATGCTCCAGTATTGGCCAGCCAGTTCGATCTGCCCCTGTATTCCCCACCGCACGCGCTTGCCGCCGAAGCAGGGGCAATTCCAGTCGCCCAATTACCTTTTTCACTGAGTCAAACCTGATGACACAGAACGTCCTCGACGAGTGGCCGACCGGTCAGCAGCCACTAATACCTAGCTCTTTTCAGGGCTCCATCACCGGCCTGTACGGGGATGTGCTGCAAGGTTGGGCAATGGACATCATGCAGCCTGACCAGCGGCCTGTAATCGAAGTGTTCATTGATGGGGCCAGTGTAGCGCTGGCCAGGGCAGATCAATATGAACCTACTGCTGCGCATGGCGACCAATTTCATGGTTTTACCGTACAGCTACGCCATAGCTGGCTCACAACTGCCAACCTGATAACAGCACGAGTTGCCAATACTGGCTTCCTGCTTGAGGGTGAGATTCAGCTACCCAGCCGTCCCAGCGATGAAGCCGCCGCTGTGGTTTCACAAGTTTGGCATACCGGCGGGCTGCGCGTGAGTGGGTGGTCTTGGGACCCACAAGCTCCGCATCGCCATGTGCAGGTCACTTTCCGTGAAAGCGGGAGGGTCATTGCTCAAGTCGCTTGTAGCACACACCATCAGGCCCTTGCTTATCGCGCCACAAGTGACCATGGCTTCACGCTCGATCTGCCGTGGGAGCTGGCCGATGGTAAGCTGCACGTAATAGATGTAATCAATGATCTAGGTCAGCCGCTGTCAGGAAGCCCCGTCCGCTTGCGCTGCCGCCCGGAGGGCCTGGAGGGCTTGCTGCAACAGCTCGAACTGAACAACGACACGTCCATGCTGGGCATTGTGACGGAGTTAGCGAAAGAACAATCATCGCGCTTGCCAAAAAGCGCGGGTTGGCAGTACTACCCGCAATGGTTCGAAACTTTTCAAAAACCCAATACTGTCGCGACTTTGTCAACTGATGCCAAACCCGGCGTGCTGCTGATCAGTAAAGGTGATACACAGCTAGAACAGCTGAGCCTCGCCAGCCTGGGCACAGAAACAGATCGCATCCATGTACTGGAAAAGGCTGGCGCATCTGATCTTCTGCTAGCGATTGAGCAGTTGCTGGCAGCCGGTTGCGACAGCATCATTCCCCTCTGCGCAGGCGACAGGCTGGCACCACATGCCATCGTGCAGCTTCACGGCTTGCTGAAAGATGGTAGCGCTTGGGCCTATGCAGACTGTGATCGCGACGGCCCCCAAGGGCAACGTAGCCAGCCATGGTTCAAGCCAGTTTGGGACCTGGACTTGTTCATCGGCGCAGACATTTTTTCTGATGGAGCAATATATTCTTCGGAGATTGTTCAAGACGCGTTGGCCCTACTCAAAGCAGACAAAAACCCGTCTACCATCAACCGAGACGAACTGATTGCCGGTATTGTCCTGGCTACGGAACTATGCGGGAAATCCGTTACACATTTGCCCCGCGTTCTCTATCATCGCTCAAACCTTGCCTGCCCCAGCCCAGAACAAGCATTACCTTCCGAGCCACGAAAAGATGCGATAGCTTGGTTATGCAAACGACTTAATCCTGGTGTACAGGTTAGTGCCCTACCTGATTATCCAGCCCTCTTCAGGGCGCAATGGCCGCTTCCAGAAAAACTGCCACGTGTCAGCCTGATTGTCCCCACACGGGACCAATACAAACTGCTGCACGCCTGCATCGAAGGTCTGCTGAACAATACAGACTACCCAGAGCTGGAAATTATTGTGGTCGACAATCAGTCCACTGATCCAGCAACATTGGCCTATTTCGCCGAACTCATGCAGCGTGGCGTGAAGATTCTTGCACACCCTTACCCTTTCAACTATTCGACCATCAACAACCGCGCCGCAACCCAAGCAACAGGCGAACTGATCGGCTTGGTTAACAACGATATTGAAATCATTGAAAGCGGCTGGCTCAAGGAGATGGTTTCACAGGCTCTGCGGCCCGGCGTAGGTGCGGTGGGAGCCAAGTTGTTGTGGCCCAACCGAATGGTTCAGCATGGGGGGGTAGTGGTTGGGGTCAATGGCCTCGCCGCACATTCGGGGAACACTTTGGAACAACGCGACGCTGGCTATCTTGGGATGAACCAGCTTACCAGGCGCCAGAGCGCAGTTACTGCGGCGTGCCTGCTGCTGCGCAAGCAAATATTCGAAACGGTTAAAGGCTTGGATGAGCAAGCGTTTCCCGTCGCCTTCAACGATGTCGATTTGTGCTTGCGGATTAGTAAGTGTGGTCTTCGTAACATCTGGACCCCGTTCGCACAGCTCATCCATGCAGAATCTGCCAGCCGAGGTAAAGATGCTTCGCCAGAGAAGATGGCGCGTGCTCAGCGAGAGCAGCGTTTATTCATAGAACGCTGGTCCGTCACTTACCGGGACCCCTACTACCATCCTGCGTTGAGCCTGGACTATCTGACCGGTCCCTATGGCGGCCTGTCATTGCCTCCGGAATCAGAATATTGCGCCCCAAGGACAGCAGCACCGGCCTATAGTCATGATCTTAGCTTCCGGCCAGATCACTCATGAAGAGCCTATACGATCACTCATCATTAAAGGGATAAAAAGACATGAAGCATCTGGATTGCACATTACGAGACGGTGGTTACTACAATAACTGGAACTTCTCCGAGGCGCTGATTACACAGTACGTCACCGCCATGCAGGCTGCTGGAATTCAAACAATTGAGCTGGGCCTTCGCTCGTTGAAAAACGCCAGTTTCAGCGGTGCCTGCGCCTACACCACGGATGCCTTCCTGAATACCTTGGAGCTCCCGCCATCCATGACTATCGGGGTGATGGTTAACGGCAGCGAGCTGGTCGGAAAAAACGCTGGGCAGCAGGTCCTACAATCGCTGTTCCCTAACCCAGCAAATGAATCGCCGGTTGATCTGGTACGTATTGCTTGCCATGTACACGAATTTGCGGAAGCGCTACCTGCAGCGAGCTGGCTCAAAGAAAGGGGCTTCAATGTCGGCTTCAACCTGATGCAGATAGCGAACTGTAGCGAAAGCGAAATCAAAGCGCTGGCCAGGCTGGCGAACAACTATCCCCTGGACGTCCTTTATTTCGCGGACAGCATGGGGAGCATGTCTCCAGACGAGGCAGCACAAATCATCCAATGGCTGCGTAGCGAGTGGCAAGGAGCGCTGGGGATCCACACCCATGACAATCTGGGCTTGGCACTGTCCAATACATTACGCGCAATGGAGGAAGGTGTTACCTGGGTGGACTCTACAGTGACGGGCATGGGCCGAGGCCCCGGCAACGCTCGCACTGAAGAACTGGCAATCGAGATTGCTGCACGCACCGGGAAGCCTGCCAATCTGATACCTTTGATGACGCTTATTCGTGAGCACTTCAAGCCCATGCAGGTCAAGTATGGCTGGGGTACCAACCCCTATTACTACCTGGCCGGTAAATATGGCATTCACCCTACCTACATTCAGGAAATGCTGGGTGACTCCCGCTTTGGCGAGGAAGATATCCTTGCTGTGATCGAATACCTTCGCAATGAAGGCGGGAAGAAATTCAGCGTAAATACACTGGATGCCGCCCGCCACTTTTACAGTGGCTCCCCGACTGGTCAATGGGCACCCGAAGCCCTGTTTGCAGGGCAAGACGTGTTGCTCCTGGGCACAGGTCCAGGGGTCGCCGCCCACCGGCAAGCACTGGAACACTTCATCCGCGAACATAAACCGGTCGTCATGGCCCTGAATACCCAGAGCTCGATCGCAGCTGAATTGATCGATGTCAGAGTGGCGTGCCACCCTGTCCGCCTGCTGGCCGACTGCGAGGCACACATCAACCTGCCTCAACCGTTGATTACTCCCTATTCCATGCTGCCATTGGACGTACAGGGTGCGCTCGCTCATAAAAACGTGCTCGACTTTGGGCTTAATGTACAACCCGACAATTTCACGTTCGAAAATACCCATTGCACCATCCCGACCTCGCTAGTAGTAGCGTATGCCATGGCTGCTGCCAGCTCCGGTAAAGCGAAACGTATCCTGATGGCCGGTTTCGACGGCTATCCAGGGGAAGATCCCCGTAACGCTGATACCAATAAGCTTTTGAGGCAGTATCAAGATACCCCGTCCAGCATCCCACTGCTCTGCCTTACGCCTACCCGATATGATATTGAAAGCCAAAGCATTTACGGGCCACTCAAATGAAACGTGAAAAGACAACTTGTTTTCTGCCCTGCCGCAAAGGTAGCGAACGCATTCCGAACAAGAATATAAAACCCTTCGGCGGCCATAACTTCGGCTTAATCGAGATAAAGTTAAATCAACTGCTTGAAGCCGACGCAATAGACGCGATCGTACTCAGCACCAATGACGACAGTATCCTTGATTACGCCTCATCGCTTCAGAATGGCAAGATCAAGCTTCACAAGCGAAGAGAAGATTTGTCTTCCAGCCAGACTAGCACTGACCAGTTGGTTGCGCACGCTCTCGAGTTGATCGGCCAAGGTAATATCTTGTGGACTCACGTTACCTCGCCGTTCCTCACCGCCAATCATTACAATGAGATAGTGCAGGTGCACAACGATAAATTGCTCGAAGGGTATGACTCGTTGATGACCACCAATCTATTGCATGGCTTCCTCTGGCAACATGGCGAAGCTATGAATTACGACAGAAGCGTCGAAAAATGGCCGAGAACACAAACTCTTGCTCCAGTGCATGAAGTGAACAGCGGTGTATTCCTCGCTCATGCAAGCATATATAGAGAATTAGACGATCGAATAGGTCGGAGGCCCTATCTTCATCCATTAGGGAAATTGGTTAGTCATGATATCGACTGGCCTGAAGACTTTACGATTGCGGAATGCTTGCTGGAAAAAGGCTTGGTTACTCTATGAAAAATATCCAACAAGATTTAAGCGCCTATAGAACGCTGGTATTTGACTGCGACGGCGTGCTACTCGATTCAAACAAAGTTAAAACTCAAGCTTTTTTCCAGGCAGCCCTGCCTTATGGAGAAACTGCCGCCCAGTTATTGGCGGATTATCACGTCGCGAATGGCGGCGTCTCAAGATATAAAAAATTTGCATACTTTCTCGAAAAAATAGTTAATCAAAATAATGATACTGATGCGCTAGATCATCTCCTTAGAAGCTATGCTGACCATGTTAAAAGCGGACTACTAAGCTGCAAAATATGCGCAGGTCTAGAAGAGCTCCGTCAACAGACAAAGCATGCACGCTGGCTCATCATTTCCGGGGGGGACCAGATAGAACTTCGGGAAGTATTTGAGGCGCGAAACTTAGCATCACTCTTCGACGGGGGTATTTTTGGAAGCCCCGACACAAAAGAAGAAATTCTTTCGCGCGAGATCGGGGCTGAGAGAATCCAACTACCAGCAATTTTCTTTGGCGACAGCAAGTACGACTATAAGGCCGCCACCGGTGAGAATATTGACTTCTTGTTCTTGAGTGATTGGACAGAGGTTCACGACTGGCAATTTTGGTGCCGCGAAAATCATATATATTCCCAGCCAAACATCTCGTCGCTATTAGAAATTCCAGTCGAATCGCCCAGCAATTTATGAAGCTCTCTTGAAGAGACCCAGTCTCAGATGAAAAATATCCGGTTACGGTACGGAACGCATCTAGCTCAGTCCGCTGATATCTTCTTGGAGCTATCCGCTTGAGCCATTGAACTTACAACCGAGTGTACAGCCCGCGGATCAAACGCAGCTTAAGACTAGGCTGCACACTCGCCCCAAAATTCGAATCGCACTGCAAGACTAGCCATTCAGTGCTGAGAAGCGTCATTCAAGTGGCGCCAGAAAGTAGGTATTACGTAGGAAAACCACCAACATGCAAGGAAGTTCAATACCCTTAGATTTTCCTGAACGTGACCAAATTATCTATAAGTCAGATAATCTTGTTGCGCTTCACTGCAAATCGTCTGAGGTTCCGTCTAGGCAGTTAGTGATTGCATTCCACGCTTTGCAACTTACTCATAATCTAGAACTGCCGCGCAGAGGGCAGAGCCGCGAAACGCTTAGAGCAGCGGGGCTTGATTCCATACAAATTGTGCCGCGGGGAAATCACTGGTATCAGTATGCTGACATCGAAGCGATGATGGCTGAGGTGCGTTTGGTAGCCGAAGAGTACATCGAGACCATTGCCTATGGCCAATCTATGGGGGCATATGCGGCTATTCACACATCTGCGTTACTTCGCCCAACTAAAATTTTGGCAATATGTCCACAATTTTCAATCGACCCTAGAAAAATCTCTTTCGATTCAGGGTTTGCTCGCCTAGCGGCTTCCATTAGTTTCATTCGCGATGACATCAAAAAAAATGCCTGCCAAGACACCGAAATCGTTATTGCCTACGATCAACTTCTTCCTCACGATTATAGACATTACTTAGAGTACGAGCGACACCTGAAGAATGTCTATAGATTACGTATGCCGTTTTGTGGGCATGGAGTAAGCGAAGCATTAAAAGAAGCCGGCATGATACCGGGTCAGCTTATAAAGTTAATCACTGATGGAAAAGACCAGATCAATTCCACAAGACAGATTTTTAGGCGTCATAGGCTAAGAATTCCGAAGTATCAAGACGCGCTGAGACTGTCTCTGACCAAATGGTACATGAAGCACAAAAAGCTAGACAAAGCGAGCGATCAAGCATTTAAACTCTATGAATCAAATAGACGCTTCTCATCGCTGCAGCTCTACTGTGAGGTCGCGGAAAAACTAGGAACACCTGAGCGTGCCGCAGCACGATGGTTTTTTGCAATATCAATATATCCCAAAACACCGCCATCACTTTCTTATGTACGCGCGGTAAAATACTCACGACTGGCGGGGGACATTAGTATTGCAAAAACCACGTGCCTCAAGGCCTTAACAATTTACCCGAAAGATTTCGGTCTTATGAGAGAACATCTGGACATTCTGATCCAAACATCGGATTTTCTTGGCGCAAAAAAAATAGCAACCGAACTCCAAGACACACATGGAAGCAAAGCAGCTGATGTAATTCAGAACCGTAAAACAATACTTTTCAATAAAAATTAAAGTTGAATATAGCTCCAGACTGATCGAGCACCGTAAAAAATAGATGTATACGATGCCCCAGGATCCAGAACTAACTATAATAACCATTTTATCGAGTACTGACACATTAACTGCGGCACGACTCAATCGATCCAAGACAAATCACGCACCAGTCGAGCACGCAATATCACGCAGAGCTAGTAGCTCCATAAAGGAGCTACTTCAAACACCATGCTGAATCAGCCTACAAACAGCGCACTCTTTTCTTTATTCAGACGGTCTTTAAGCTCAATGAGGTAACCAAGTTTAGGTGGGAAAGATTTATCATGACGACGGACAGCTCCAATGAAATCTATGTAGTAACCCTCAAGGTCTACGGGGTATTCAGCAGTACTCCCTGGTAAAAATTTCTTGCCACTTAGAACGGAATGTGCTGCGAAAGAATTCCGGCCAATTTCGACAAGCGCCGTACAATCAGGGTACTGACTAAGGATGCTTCTATTGCTTGAAGAGAAAATTTCAAAAAGACCGCGCTGACATGTAATGAACGTGCTGAGGAATACCTCAGATGCCTCACCCAGTCGCCCCTCTCCATATAGATAAAATGCATACAAAAGCATCGAAGATGTAGTATTCCAGTATACGATGCGTGCTCGAGCGCTTTCATCGCGCATCAAATAGATATCTTGGACAATTTTATAAGCACTACTGCGAAGCTGATAGAACTCAGCTAGCGGCGCTATATTTGTTCCGGAAGAAATCCACCAGCGCAGAGTCACTGGATCCAAAGGCGCTGCCGGCTTCTGATCTATCAGCTCTGTTCGGATACGAACAATCTCGCGCCCAACCAATGAGCGGTTGATGGGATCTTCACCAACTCGGAATGCTAGTACGGACAGCACGCCCAAGTAAAATTTACTTGTCCGATCCATTGACATCAACAAAGAGCGTAGATAATGGTAAAAAACATTCTTTTCTGCAATTCTAGTTCTAAAATTAAACACCATCTTATTAAGATAGTGGATATCATGGGAACGTTGAATATCGAATTCCAGCGGTGGCTCGGCGGTTACTGCCCCTCCAGTGTTGTCTTTTAGCAGCACCCTGTCAGCAACGAGCGAAAAGCTCATAGGGACTTGAAACAAACAGTCCGCAGCTGAAGTAAGCATTGGCTCGTGCCAATTATCACCCCCATCGAAACTAACGCTGGACGCCTCTTCCAACGGAACTCGTAAAACTACTTCATTGGCGCTATATTCAAATGTTATCGAGGACATTACTCACCTATCAGAACCTAGATTAGCAGTTGACGGGACTGCCGGGATCCTCAGCAAAACCAATTCGAGCCGAAAAGCTTTTCAAGCTCACTCATTGACTCCTTCAGGCGAGGCCAGTTTGCCGCCAAAGGAGAGGTAAATCTGCCGCAACTCATCAGCTTGACTTGCAGATGTTCTTCTTACCTCAGTCGTGGAAGCCGCCTTATGTTTCCCAGCTAAAGCACTGATGTGTTGCAGAGCGTCTACGAGCATTTTCTGGGTTGGCTCAATAACGTATCCATTCCTGCCTTGAACTATATCTTCACCAATCCCACCCATATTACTAGCAACCACCCAACAACCGCTTGCGACCGCTTCACGCGTAACAAGTCCGAAACTCTCCGGCCACATTGAGGGTGCAAACAAGACGTCAATTTTTCTATAAAGGTCTACTATCCCCTTCTGGCTTACACGACCAATAAAGGTCACAGGCACCGCCCCCCAGAGGGTTTGATATTCATAGCCCTCCTCCTTTGAATGGTCTACGATCAATAGCTCAACATTCTCAGGCTGGCTCTGTAGCACTGCTTCTTTCAACAAGTAATAGCCTTTGTGCTCCGCCATTCCACCGATATGCCCGCACACAACCCGCTCTGTGTGAGAAGTATCTTTCTGCGACCACATAATTTCGCTGGAGACGCCATTGGCTATGACCTCAATCTGAGGAATACCATTTTGCCGATAAATTTGAGCAAAAGCGTTCGAGACCGTGAACACTCTAGACGCATTATGAAGTAGTTCTTTCAGATCTCGTCGACGCTCAATAGAATCGGCCAACTTCATATTGGTTGGTAACTCAATGGGCTGGAAGGGATCCAGATGTCCATCAGGATAAACTTTTGAATTATGGTCCACCAAGAACTGAAAATCCGAAATCCACCAGGCATCGTGAATCGTAACAACATACGGAATCCCTGCATCCCGTGCAGCTTCAACGATCGACGCAGTCAATCGCTGGACACAGTGGAAGTGAATTAGATCCGGCTTCTCAAGTTCAAGGAATTCCTGGAACAGGCGATACATCTCCGGATCTTTGGGATGCCAGTCCATGTGTTCACGCCAGAGCGTTGTTGATCGGTAGACTCGGCAGCCCTCGTAGGAATAGACCGTCATCTCATGAGGCGGCCTGCACTCTACATCAGCTGTAAAGACACAGACATCGAAGTCATCTGCGTAAGATTTTCTGAATTCTGAGAAGTTATCTGCCACCACCCGGGTCGCACCACCGATGGCCTGTGGAGGGAAAAACACGTTGACCAACGCAATTTTCTTCTTCGGCTTGGCTTGTTGAATGGCGCTTGCAACACCATCGAGCGTAGCTGCCAAGGTACTACCAAGCGCGTGCAGGCTGTAATCGCTTTCGGCCCGCCTCTGGGCAGCTTGGCCTACCTTCTCCCGAAGAGTTTGACTCCCTGCCAGTTTTTTCAGCGCGGAATACCATTCCTCGACCGTGGTAGCCAGGAAGCCGTCCTCTCCATCTTTGACAACATCCCGATAATTGGCGGTGCTGCTCAAGACAGACGGAATGCCAAAACAGCCTGCTTCAAACCATTTGAGCTCACTTTTACACGCATTGACTTTGTCATCGTGTAGTACAGCGATATTGATATCTGCTTGCTCGAGCAGCGACCAGTAGCCTTGGACGCTATCCATCGCGGGCAACTGAGTAAACTGCTTGGTATATTGAGTAGTGAATGCAGCAGGTAGACGCAGATAGCCGACGACAACCAATCGAGCCTGGGGTATCTCACTGAGAACGCGCTGAATCGCAGGCAGCGCTTGCTCGATAAAATCGGTGTTGTGTGCCTGCGTACCGCTGCCATAGAAAATGTCGATGGTCTTTTTGTGCGATTTATCGCTGGAGCGAATTCGATTCAGGCTATCCAGGCCGTTGCGATGCAGCCAACATTTATTTTCTCTGACCAGCTTGGCCAGCTCCAAACGGAGCGGTTCCGTTGATGCAATACCTTGGCGGCAAAGTCGCGCGGCAGCATTGAACAAAGCCATACCACGCGTTAATTCACGGTGGGTGGCCAGTGAAACATAGCCGCCATAGCTTTCGATAGATGGTGGGTACTCGGGTACGAAAAGCAGATCGTCGATTTCATACAGGCTGAGTTTGCCCGTTGCGTTGACTTGAGCGATCGCCCTGATTACCTGCATTACTGCTGGTACTCGATAGAAGATCACCACGTCGTGCAAGGCCAATGCGTTCTTATGTTTATCGAGCTCAGTCCAGTTGATTGCGGTCACATGCTTGCCAACTGCTTCTAGCTGCTCGATTTTCTGCTCAATGCGATAACGAATGCATTGCGCCACGTGGAAATCACCCACGATCAAGATACGGTCAGTATTCAGATCGCCCAAAGGCGGCAGCGCTGGCAAAGCCTCCGCTGGGCCTTGCGACAGGCCGCCGAAGACCGGAAGAAAAGCGCGATACACCTTAGTAGCGTAACTGTAAGCGTCGCGGATCAAGCGTTCACGGTCCAGCGTATCCACTCGAGTCATTAACTTCGCATGCACGTCGCGCCACTTTTGCTCTGCGAGCCGTTCGAGTTCGTCTTGCTGGGGACGGTGGTTCGGATTGACTGCAATCCCATCAGCAAGTACCTGAATCGCTTCATCCAGTCGATGCAGCTTGGCCAGGCAGTGCGCTCTGTTGAAGGCTGTCCAGACCGGCGGGTTGGGTAGCTGCGCGGCAGCATCGAAATACTGCAAAGCAATGTTGAAATGGCCGTCGTCCATGTAGCTACCGCCTAGCCGACCACATGCATCTGCACAAGGCCCCAAGCTTAGGGCTGCTTCAAGCAGAATTCGGCCCTGTTGAGCCTTGTGAGACGAAAGATAATGGGCACCCAGCTTGGAAAATACAGCCTGGCTTTTCTGCGGCGTATCGGCGAGATCAACGGGTATAACATCTTGCCCTAGAAAGATTCCCATAATACGTTGTGGCTCAAGCTCGAGACCGCGCTTGGCGCTCCGTTCAATGACGGCAGAAAGACTAAATCCACTCGGTATCAGTTGTTCAGGAACACCGTGCTTTTTCGCCCATTCTTTGACTGACGGAAGTCGCCCTTCCGCCCGGCCGTAGCGTTGGAAGTGCATTTCGGCAATAGCTTGAGTGTCAACGCCCCCAGCCCGGAGGTCGGGGTAAAAGGTCAGATAGAAGTCCAGTTCAACTGTCGGAACATCAGACTCTGCCACAACTGCACTTTCAGCGGCATGAAGGACTGCTTCTGCAACAAGCTTCGCATCACCATTTTCGTGGGAAGCTGATGCATAACGGCCCTCTTGATAACCGAACGTGTGCCAATGCTGCTCCAATGCCTCATCGGTCATTGAAGAAAGATCTGGGTATCGACCCCGATAATAGACTAGATCCAACACAAAGCGCGCCGAACCGCCTTTTTTTTGAGGCGCGGTCACTGCGTTTTTTTTAACTTGCGAACCCGCCTGCTCATCAACGCTCGGCAAGCCTTCCTTAACAGACATTTCCACTTTCCTATGAATATTCAAGAGCGCCAGTCAGCTGAAACATAGAGAACGACGTCATTCTGCAAAAATAAGCTTCTTGTTTTTCTCGTTGGGTGCTCTAATGCAGGAATTGCCATCGCCTTCCATCCTATTTCAGGAACGCTGACAATTTAAAATATCAAATTGTAATTCGCAAAATCGGCCGGTAGGCGGAGCCAAGTCCTGCCCTAGTATGCCCGCCGGACTAAAATCCCCGAACAGCGATAACATAGGATTTCCAAGACTTGTCAGCACTTATGTCCATCTCCTTAAATTGCGGTGTACATACACATTTTGTTGCACAAAACGGGGCCCCCCCGCCAGGCCCCGACGACCGAGAGATCTGGTCCGCTGCCCGAAGGTACTCAACCTTACCAAGCGGGCGCCGCGCGGCAAGCTCAGTACCAGTACCCAGCAGTGTATTTTTCGACATCAGGGTGGTCTAATTCATCGCAACGCTAGCTGCCTGCCTCGCGCTGCCGTGGCGAAGTTTCTCAGCGTCATCTGTCTACGACAACACCTTTTGTCCAATTAGAGCTAATTTATGATTCTAGTAACAGGCGGAGCCGGCTTCATCGGCTCAAATTTCGTTCTGCAATGGTGTGCGCACAACCAGGAGCCCGTGCTCAACCTGGACGCCCTGACCTACGCAGGCAACCTGGCGAACCTGCAATCGCTGGCAGGTAACGAACAGCACCAATTCGTCCAAGGCAATATCTGCGATGCAGCACTGCTGGCCCAGCTTTTTTCCGAGCATCGCCCACGTGCCGTGGTCCATTTTGCCGCCGAATCGCACGTTGATCGCTCGATCACTGGCCCTGAAGCGTTTGTCGAGACCAACGTGATGGGCACCTTCCGCTTGCTGGAAGCCGCCAGGGCCCACTGGAACAGCCTGGAAGGCGCGGAGAAGGAGGCATTCCGCTTCCTTCACGTTTCTACGGACGAAGTCTACGGCACACTCGGGCCAAACGACCCGGCCTTCACCGAGGCCACCCCTTACGCGCCAAACAGTCCGTACTCGGCCAGCAAGGCAGCCAGCGACCACCTGGTACGTTCATATTTCCATACCTACGGCATGCCGGTACTCACTACCAACTGCTCCAACAACTATGGACCGTTCCATTTCCCGGAAAAACTGATACCGCTGATGATCGTCAATGCCCTGGCAGGCAAGGCGCTGCCGGTCTATGGCGACGGCCAGCAAATTCGCGACTGGCTATATGTCGAGGACCACTGCTCGGGCATCCGTCGTGTACTGGAAGCCGGTGCGTTCGGCGAGACATACAACATTGGCGGCTGGAACGAAAAAGCCAATATCGACATCGTCCATACCCTTTGCAGCTTGCTCGACGAGCTTGCACCAGCGGCCTCGCGCCAAGTGATCAACCAGAAAACCGGCAAGGCTGTCGAGCAGTATGCCGAACTCATCACCTATGTCACCGACCGCCCAGGCCATGACCGCCGTTACGCAATCGATGCCCGCAAGATCGAGCGTGAGCTCGGCTGGAAACCTGCGGAAACCTTCGAAACCGGCATTCGCAAGACAGTCGCTTGGTACCTGGCCAATCAGGAATGGGTCAAAGGCGTCATGGACGGCAGCTACCGTGACTGGGTGGCACAGCAATACGGGGCGAATAAAGCGTGAAAATCCTGCTGCTAGGGAAAAACGGTCAAGTAGGCTGGGAGCTGCAGCGCGCTCTGGCGCCGCTAGGCGAGGTCATCGCGCTGGACCGCCAAGGGGCTGAAGGCTTGTGTGGCGATTTGTCCCAAGTGGATGGTTTGGCCGCCACGGTTCGTCAACTGGCGCCCGACATAATCGTCAACGCTGCTGCCTATACAGCAGTAGATAAAGCAGAAAGCGACCAGGCATTAGCCGCCATGATCAATGCGCAAGCCCCCGCGGTGTTGGCACGCGAAGCAGCAGCGCTGGGTGCCTGGTTGGTTCACTATTCCACCGATTATGTATTTGACGGCAGCGGTGACCAGCCCTGGGAGGAAACCGCAGCTACCGGCCCTCTCTCGGTCTATGGCCGTACCAAACTTGATGGCGAGCGTGGCATCCTTGCCAGCGGCGCCAAGGCCTTGGTGCTGCGCACAAGCTGGGTGTATGCTGCGCGCGGGCATAATTTTGCCAAGACCATGCTGCGCCTGGCTGCTGAACGTGAAGGTTTGAGCGTGGTGGCAGACCAGTTTGGTGCTCCGACGGGCGCTGAACTAATTGCCGACGTTACCGCTCACATCCTACGGCAAATCTTCAACGGGCAAGACAACCGTCACCTGGCAGGGGTTTACCACTTGGCGGCAGCCGGTGAAACCAGCTGGCATGGTTTTGCTCAGTTCGTCTTGGCGCACGCACAGCGCAACGGCGTGGCGCTCAAAGTGACGGCTGATAAGGTTGCCCCGATCAGCACCGAAGCTTATCCAGTACCTGCGCCGCGTCCGCGCAACTCGCGCCTGGCGCTGGCTAAGCTGGAAAAAACGTTCAATTTCAAAATGCCGCTTTGGGAGCAAGGCGTGCAACGTATGCTGGACGAAATCCAGTAATAGGGACTCTCATGGCTCGTAAAGGAATTATTCTGGCTGGCGGTTCGGGTACACGCTTGCATCCGGCCACACTTTCGGTTTCGAAGCAGCTGCTGCCGGTCTATGACAAACCGATGATCTATTACCCGCTCAGCACGCTGCTGCTAGCCGGGATCCGGGACATCCTGGTCATTTCTACCCCGCAAGACACCCCACGCTTCGAACAGTTGCTGGGCAATGGCAGCCAATGGGGCCTGAACCTGTCTTACGCGGTACAACCGAGCCCGGACGGGTTGGCGCAGGCGTTTACCATAGGCGCTGACTTTATTGGTAATGACCCATCTGCGCTGGTACTGGGTGACAATATATTCTACGGCCATGACTTCCAGGCGCTGCTGCTGAATGCCGACAAGCGGGATTCCGGTGCGTCGGTATTCGCCTATCACGTGCACGACCCAGAGCGCTACGGCGTGGCTGAGTTCGACGACAGCGGCCGTGTGTTGTCTCTGGAAGAAAAACCGGTTGTTCCAAAGTCGAGCTATGCCGTCACTGGCCTGTATTTCTATGACAACCAAGTCGTCGACCTGGCCCGCGACCTGAAGCCCTCCGCGCGCGGCGAGCTGGAAATCACCGACCTCAACAATCTCTACCTGCAACAGCAGCAGTTGCAGGTTGAAATCATGGGCCGCGGCTACGCATGGCTCGACACCGGTACGCACGACAGCCTGCTCGAAGCAAGCCAATACATCGCCACGATGGAGCGCCGTCAGGGCTTGAAAGTGGCCTGCCCTGAAGAAATTTGCTACCGCGCTGGCTGGATCGACGCCGAGCAACTCGAGCGGCTGGCTCAACCCATGCTGAAAAACGGTTACGGCAAGTATCTGCAAAACTTGCTGAAAGAGAAGGTATTCTGATGCAAGCTATTGCGCTCGATATCCCAGAAGTAGTCCTGTTTACCCCCAAGGTATTCGGCGACGACCGCGGCTTTTTCTACGAAAGCTACAACGCCCGTGTTTTCAACGAAGTCACCGGTCTGCAGCCCGACTTTGTACAAGACA
This sequence comes from Pseudomonas sp. p99-361, assembly GCF_003935475.1. Taxonomy (NCBI): domain Bacteria; kingdom Pseudomonadati; phylum Pseudomonadota; class Gammaproteobacteria; order Pseudomonadales; family Pseudomonadaceae; genus Pseudomonas; species Pseudomonas sp. p99-361. The sequence goes on from NZ_RHQO01000026.1 coordinate 47,179, forward strand.
ACCATTCGCGCTCGGTTAAAGGCGTGCTGCGTGGCCTGCACTATCAGCTGGCACCGCACGCCCAGGGCAAGCTGGTGCGCGTAATCCAGGGTGAAGTGTTTGACGTGGCCGTGGACATTCGGCGTTCATCGCCAACCTTCGGCAAATGGGTTGGGGCTGTGCTGTCGGCGGAAAATAAGCAACAGCTATGGATCCCGGCAGGTTTCGCACACGGTTTCGTTACCCTGAGCGAGACGGCGGAGTTTGTCTACAAAACCACCGACTTCTACTCTGCAAAGAGCGAACGGTGCATTGCTTGGGACGATCCGCAAATCGCCATCGATTGGCGATTTGATGGCCAGCCGCAATTGTCTGGCAAAGATCAGCAGGGTGTGGCGCTGAGCCTGGCTGAGGTATTCGACTGAAGCGTTAGGCAATTTCTTGTATTGCTTAACGTGCATTGACACTTCATATCGGCGGGTGACAGCATTTCCCTTTTGCCCGCCAGTGAAGTGTCAATGACTGCTCCTGCTGCCCCAGCCGACCGGCTGTACACCTTGGATACGCTGCGCGGTATCGCTGCCCTCAGCGTGGTTTTCTGGCACTGGCAGCATTTTTTCTATGTAGGTGACAGCCCTGCCGGCTTTGACCCGGCGCGCCAGCCCTTCTTTACGGCGCTGACACCACTCTACCAATACGGTGGGCTTGCCGTTCAGCTGTTTTTCTCGATCTCGGGGTTCGTCTTCTTCTGGTTGTTCTCAAATGCGATTGCCGCGCGCCAAATTCCCCTCGGCAGGTTTGCGGTTGATCGCTTCAGTCGGCTGTACCCTCTTCACTTGCTGTCCTTCGCACTGGTAGCTGGCCTTCAGTGGATTTACACGACCTATAACTCGAACGCCTTCGTGTATCAGTACAACGACAGCTACCATGCCCTGCTCAACCTGCTGCTGGCCCCAGCTTGGGGGTTCGAAAAGGGCTGGTCGTACAACGCGCCTATCTGGTCGGTATCGGTCGAAGTGTTGCTCTACGCTTCGTTCTTTGTGATCTGTCTGGCTGGCCGTTGGCGCTGGCTGTTAGCGGCCGCGGTCGCTTGCGTTGGTCTGCTGCTATACCCGGGCAGCTACAAGATCGGCAGCGGGTTGCTGTGCTTTTACATCGGCGGCCTCGCCTATGCACTGCTGGTGCACCTGCGCCGCCTGGCTGGCAGTGGGATGGCGCTGGCTATCACCACCGGCATCGCCGTAGCGGCCTGGGTTTACCAACTACACCTAGCGCCTAGCGTTAATGTTTATTTCGTCATGTGCCTGTGCTTCCCCGCCACCTTGGCAATGCTGGCGGCAGCCGGCATGCACCGGCCAGCCCTGCTGCGCTCGACCGCATGGGTCGGAGACATCAGTTACGCCTCATACTTGCTGCATTTTCCGCTGCAGCTAGTGTTTGCCCTGGTGCTTGATAGCTTGGGCTTTGTTCGCGAAATCTTTTACCAACCTTGGGTCATGCTGTTGTTCTTCGCGGTATTGGTACCCCTGAGCCTTGCCTGCCACCGATGGTTCGAGCGCCCGGTTCAGCGCTACTTGCGCGCACGCTGGCTGGCTGGCGTAAGTAGGCCCGGCAAGCAGATGCAGGCATGATTGGCCGCGCGCACCTGAACTCACTGTCACAGCATCTTTCTTATTTGCAGCCTGGATACTCGTATGCCAAAAAACTTTTCGCCCGACGCCCCCATCCTTATCACTGGCGGTGCGGGCTTTATTGGCTCACATCTCGCCGATGCTTTGCTTGCCAGCGGCCGCACAGTGCGCGTGCTTGATAACCTGTCCACAGGCAAGCGCAGCAACTTGCAACTGGCCAACCCGCGATTGCAACTCATAGAGGGCGATGTGGCCGATGCCGGCTTGGTAGCGCAGGCAGTAAGCGGCTGCCAAGCGGTGGTACATCTGGCAGCGGTGGCTTCGGTGCAGGCATCGGTGGATGACCCTGTGCGCACCCACCAGAGCAATTTCATCGGCACCTTGAATGTGTGCGAGGCTATGCGTTTGGCAGGTGTGAAGCGTGTACTGTTCGCGTCCAGCGCAGCGGTTTATGGCAACAACGGCGAAGGGGCGTCCATTGCCGAAGATACGCCCAAAGCGCCATTGACCCCGTATGCATCTGACAAGCTGGCGAGCGAATATTATCTGGATTTCTACCAGCGCCAACACGGCGTGGAGCCGGTGGTTTTCCGCTTCTTCAATATTTACGGCCCGCGTCAGGATCCATCCTCGCCCTACTCCGGCGTGATCAGTATTTTTGCCGAAAGGTCGCAAAAAAGCCTGCCTGTTTCGGTGTTTGGTGATGGCGAGCAAACCCGTGATTTCGTTTTTGTCAGCGACCTCATAAAGCTGCTGATGCAGGGTCTGGAACGTCCCGGCGCCGTAACGGGTGCAGTCAACGTAGGCTTGAACCAGGCAACTTCACTCAATCAGGTATTGGCGGCTCTGTCGCAGGTACTCGGCAAGACGCCAGCGGTCAACTACCAGGCTGCGCGGCCCGGCGATATCCGCCATTCCAGGGCCAACAACCAGCGGCTGTTGAGCATGTTTGAATTGCCTGAACCAACCCCCATCAGCGAGGGCCTTGCCCAACTGCTGACGCCTTGAACCAGGGTGCGTTGAATTGCGCGGAACAGGCCCGTCGCCATGTTCCGCGCAACGCGGGTCAGCCTTGCACAGTCACTGGATAACAATGTCGGCTTCAGGCTCTTTGACATAAGCCAGCAGGTATTCCAGACCCAATGCAACCTCTGCTCCACCCCGCGCCAGCAGGGCTGATTCGGTATTGCGGGACACGAGCAGGTGCCGTTCATCCACCACCACCTGCTTGCCCTGTGCCCGGTAGGCTTCGATTAGCTGCATGGCTGCATCCGGATCATGAGCGGTGGGCCCTGCCACCCAGAGCACATCTGCCTGTTCCGGCGCGATCCAGTTTGCCGGAACGCAGCATGGCTGGCTCGCTGGCTGGGGCCGGTTGGCCGGCACCGGGCACAACGCCTTGAGTACTGTATCGAATGTACTGGCCAAGGGCGCCCCGTGACAGGCAATCAGTTGCATCTGCTCGCCACGCTCAGCCCCTGGGCCGGCGAGCAGTGCTTCAATGCGGTCTATTTGCAGGTCGAAGGCATAAGCCTGGATCCGTCCCCGACCGGCTTTACCATGGGCCGCCAGCAGCTCTGGCTGGTCAATATAGAGACGCAGGCAACGTGCCAGCTCTTCAGCATTGCCGTGCTCAAAGAGCTGGCCTGTAACGCCTTCATCCACCAGCTCCGGAATACCCCCGATACGCGAACCGACTACGGCCAGGCCACAGGCCATGGCTTCGGTAATGGTCACTGGCTGATTCTCCGGGCACACCGATGGCAGCACGAACACGTGGGCCTGGGCGAAACGCTCAGCAATACGCGCGTTTGGCAACCGTCCCCAGAACTTTGCCGAAAGACGCGGGGCGATTGCTTGCAGTTCAGCCTTGTAGCTTTCGAGCATATGGCCGTCGCCAACCATGTCGACATGCACCTTGTCAGGCGGCAGCAAAGCCAACGCCTTGAGCAGGGACGGCACACCTTTATGGCCCCCCATGTAGCCCGTGAAAAGCACATTCAGGCGAGGGCCGGGGGGCGCAGGTGTGGTTGAACTGAAACGCTCCAGCTCGATGCCATTGGCGATTACATTCATGCGTTCGGCGGGCAGGCCGTTGGCGATGTAGGTTTGCGCCAGGTAGTGGCTGGGCGAAATGAAGTGGTCGACTGCATCCAACTGCCAGCGAAGGTAGTCCTGCCGCATACGCTGCGGCAGCAATAGGTCGCCGTTGTAGATATGCGAGTGGCATTTGTGGCACTGCGTGCTGTCTTGGCACAGCGTGTCCTGGGTGGTGATCCGCGTACTGTTCATGCAGAAACCCCAGTGGTCGTGCAAAGTCAGCGCGATACGAATGCCGCGCGCCCGGGCCAACTGCAGAATACCGAGCGACAGGCCAGCCATGTGGTGCGCATGAATCACATCGGGGCGCCAATCAGCGATGAGTCGAAGGAAAATTCGCTCTACGCCCAGGTGAGCGACATTGTTGCCGGTGGGCGCAAAATCCAGATAAGTGAGCGAAACGCGCGTAACCGGCAGCCCATCGAACATCTCCTGCTCGATGGGATAGCCTGGCAGGCCACGGCTGTTATCCCCTGCCAGCACGCGCACTTCATGGCCCCGCGCTGCCAACGCCCGGGCCTGGTGGTAGGCTATGATCTCCGCGCCACCAATGACGTGCGGCGGGAAGAAGTTGGAGATGACCAGAACCTTCATTTATCCGCCCCTGGCTTCACCAGCGGGTAATGATAGCCACGCAACCCTGGCAGCTCGATAGCAGCCTCGGGTGGCAAGCCCAATGCCAGCGTTGTCTCTGCACTCAGGCCTTGCGCTATCAACAGCAGCCCTTCAGCCTGCCCCGTCAGTAACGGGCTGAGCGCTTCACGCAATGCAGGGTTGTACGGCTCGGCTGCCAGCACGACCAAGTCGACGGTAATTTCGTTGTCGCGCAGCTCGGCCAGCAGCAACGGCAAGGCTGCATCCACGGGCGCTTCAATACGGCTAATCGCGCCTTGTCGGCTTACGTCACCCAACAGGGTCCCATCCGCCACTTGCCAAGCTCGCAGTGCGTGGTGGCCGATCAAGTCGGTCACCCATTGGGGATGCTCGCCCAGCAGCAGTGCGCATTGGGCCGGCCGCTGGTGCAGCAGGCAAGCCAAGGCTAGTTGACCAGGCTCGTCCACCAATTGTAGCTGCGGGTCGATCAGCAAATGTTGCCACTGGCGCGGCAACGGCTTGGCAACCGTTCGCAATGTGTGACTGGCCAATTGCCGCAGCATGGCCCGCGCGTAGCTGCGCCAGGTCAGGATTGGCCGGGCCACGGCTTCGCTGGCCAGTTTCAGGTAAGCCTGCGGCTCGCTTGCCAGCGTATAGATTTGCCTGGCGAGTGCATCGGGGTCAGTCATGTCTACTGTACGGCAACCACCTTCCGCCGCCAGCTCGGCCATTACCCCGCCGTTATGGCAGATGCAGGGACGCGCATGCCAAAGCGATTCGACGATCGGCATGCCATAACCTTCTACGAGGGAGGCATACACGCTGACATGGGCTTTGGCGTAATAGTCGTTGAGGGTGGCATCGTCGACCACCCCGTGCCAGACAATGCGCGGGTCAGCAGCATTGGCCGCACGTACTGCATCGACAATATGGTCGGCACCAGCATACCGATTCCCGATCAGGTCCAGTTGCCAGTCCAGTTGCGGGTAGTCTCTGGCCAGGCGAGAGACAGCTTCGAGCAGCACTTTGTGGTTCTTGCGCGGTTCGAGTGTCGAAACGCACAGGATACGCAGCGGTTCACCCGCACCAGGCGCCGCAGCCGGCGTAGTAGCTCGTACAGATGCGGTCAATTCGCCGGGAATCCAGCAGGTTTTAACGTGGGCATGCGGGTTGATGCCTTCACGCTCCCAGAAGGCTTGCAACTGCTTACCGGCATCCGGAGAAATCGGTAGCACGCGATCGGTCTCGGCCAGGCCACGCATGTAAGCAGCGTGGTTGTCACGAATAGCGGTATCGGCAACCCATTCGGGGTGCGTGACCGGAATGGCGTCGTAGAAAATCGCCGCAACGTTGAGGCCTAGCTGCCGGGCTGCGGCACGGCGTGCAGGTCCTTGGCGCTCGAAGACGATCTCGCTTTGCAGCAACCAGCCACCGCGCAGGGCTCTGCCCCCAAGGCTGGACAACGTCTGCCGACGGTGGGCCGGCGAGCGGGGCAGTACGTAGTGTTGCGGGTCAGGTTTGGGGCCGCCGTACAAAGCCAGGTTGTGATACTCACCCTCGGTGGGCAGCACATACTCGCGCAAGGTTTCGTCCCAGGTCACGAACAGTGGCTCGCCAAAGTCCTGCAACTTACGGGTAAGGCTACGCACTACCCGCGCCACACCTGTGTTGGCGGTATCGCGCAGGCAGGCGCTGGTGTCGATGACAAGCTTAGGTACGGGCAATTCCTGGATAGGATTCAAGGTGGCGAGCAAATCGGCGTATGCCTTGATGGTGCGCTTCCAGGTAAAGGTCTGCTGGAAGTTGTCCAGGTTGGCTTCCCATTCGGTGCCTGTCAGCAGGTCGCCCGCAAGCACCCGCAGTGCCTTTGCAGCCATATCGTGTTCGTCGGCACAAAGCTGCCGAGCGTCGGCAACCACTTCAGGATGCGCGCCAATATTCAACACCAGCACAGGCTTGCGCAACTGCTGCATCTCCGCCAGCGGCAAGTTGAAACCTTCCCAGTGCGATACGCTCAAGCCCAACTGGGCGTTGGCCATCAATGCAGACAGTTCGGCATCGCTGGGGTGGCCCAAAGGCAAGATATACCCCACTAGGTCAGCCGGCAGTTTCAGTTCGTCGGCAGTCGCCAGTACGCTGAAACGTGCTTTGGGGTGTAAGGCAATGATTTGCCGGGCAATCGGGTAAAGCCCTTCGCTATTTTTGTAGTTACCGGTTTCCCAGCGGCCCAGGTTGATGATCATGGGGCCGTCGGCTGGATCAGCGCCAGCCTGATCACCAGCCACCTGATGACCATGTAGCCACAGGCTTTGGTCAACACCACCGGCCAAGTGGTCAGCGCCCAGGTGAATCATGGCGATTTCTACTTCGGTGCCAGCATCGGGCAAGCTCTGGCTACGCGATACAAAGTGGCTGATCGGGGTGACCACTCGCGCTTCGGGAAGGTATTCGCGACGCTGGGCGCGCAAGCGCTCCTGCACCATACGCGCAGGGCCCTTCATATCTTCATAAGGGACACCACCGCAATCTAGCGCCACGGTGGGTACGCCCCACTGGCGGAAGACTGCAATCGAGGCATAGAACGGCCAACCACCGATCAGCGCTACCGTGCCGGACGGGTCACTACCGGCCGGCGAGAAGAGATGACGGTTGTCGCGTAACCATTCGGCAGTCACCTGATCCAGGTCGGTATACGCCCCCAGATGCTCTGGTGGGGTATGGATATCGTCAGTGATACGGCGCAATACATCATGGTTGGCGCGCTGGGCGACAAAGGTAATGTGCCAACCCGAGGCCTTGAGGCCTTGCGCCAGCAGCAGCAATACACGGTCTACGCCAAAACGGAACAGCAGGCGCTCGTTGCAGATAATCAGATGCATGGAATCAATTCAACCTGTTCAGGGCGCATAACCGATGGCGGCGTAGTCCTGTGGGCCAAACAGCAATCGGTTGAGAGGGGTGGTGATGGCTTCATCGTTGCCTTGCAGCAACAGGGAAGGGTCACCCGGGTGTCGACGGTCGATTTCAACTCGCTCGAACCCACGCGCCTTGAGTAGGAACGCCACCAGCGCGGGTGGCAATGGGTTGCGGTGCGTAGGGTCGACGTAGAAATTGCAGGCCCCGGTAATCAGGTTTTCCGGGTTTGGCGTTTCAAACAAAACAACGCCACCAGGGCACACGACACGACGAGCCTCATCAATCAGGCGAACTAGAACGTTTAATGGCAAGTGTTCGATGATATGGAAGGCAGTAAGCCCCGCCAGGCTGTTGGCAGGCATAGCTGCCAGATACTGCAGCGCATCGCCCATGTAGACTTCAAGACCGGACTGCTTGCAGTTTTCGATCATCGCACTGTTGGAGTCGACGCCGATCGCCGGGATGCCTTCTTCCTTGAGCAGTTGCAACCACTCGCCGCGACCACAGCCCAAGTCCAGCACTGGCAACTGAACCAGCTCTGGATCATTCCGGAAGTAGTCAAGGTTCCGCTTCAGCCGTTCGCGGATCATTTCAGGCGCCCCACGGAAACTGGCCTCGAACTCTAGGTAGAGCTCTGCCGGCATGCCCGGTTCATCTACCACCGCCGGCATTGCCTGGGCAGCGTTGTCGAGCCGCGGTCGTGCTGCCTGAAGTTCGGCAATGGTCAAGGTTTGTTCGCGTAGCATCTGCTCCAGACGGCGCATGCGCTCTATCAGGTACTGCTCGTTCTGCTGGATTGCCAAACCGTGGGTGTAAAGGCTTTGGTTGGTCTGGTTCTGCACTTGCACAGCGACGTTGCGCAAACGAGCAGCACCGTCGGCGATGTGCCACTCCAACGCGCCCACTCGTTCGGGCAGGTGACGCACCACGGCAAGCACCTGCCGCATGCGCAAGACACCGGGAACACGCACGGCTACCGCGTGTGCCAGGGTAATGAACAGGTTTTTCAGCGTGGCACCACCAGGGCGCTGCCGCACCCTGGTGAGGAAATTCATGATACGCGGGTGGCTGAAGAGCTTGCCGACTATCGGCAACCCGCGCAGCCGGCGATACAGGCTCGGCGGCGGCGTCTGGGCTTGCGGGGTGTCGTCGTTGGCCGCTGGGGTGGCCGCTACTTCAGGTTGCACCGGCGCTTCAGGCTTGGGCGGCAGGTACCCTTCAAGATCCAAAAGCTCGAAAGTACGTACAATGTCGTTGGGTACATTACTAGGCAGCTTTGCACTATCGGCACTGGCAGTAACTCGCTCATACTCGCGACGATTGACTTCAGCCTGAATGGTTTTTTGCAGTTTTTTAAGATCGATAGTCATTATTTGTGTTCAAAACTGGTTGAGTGGCCAGTGTAGGCGGATGAGTGTATGGCACTAGCTTCGTACGCTACGGGAACACCAGAGGCCGTCATTCTACGCAGGTCGTCTTGCTAGCGTCGAGCAAGCCCCAATGGGCAAGACCCTCGGCCTTGTTCAAGCAGGGCACCTCTCAAACGCCTCAGTCAAGCTTGAACTCTGCCTGCATGGCGCATACCCCGGCGAAATGTTTGTAGCTGCTGTTGCCAATCACATTGAACACAACAGCCTTGTCCCACCAGTCGAAGTTGTCCTCGATGTGATCGGCGCCCCCATGCAAGGCAAGGGTAAGGCTGTAGCTTCCGGGCCCGACATTGAAGGCTGGAATGGTCACGGTCAGCGTCTGTTCCTTGCCAGCCTCGACACCCAGGTCGCGCAACTCTCCACGCAACCAAGTGTTTGTACCGAAAATGTCGTAGCCAGTGCGATCCTTGAACATGAAGCCCAGCGACAAATCATAGATAGGCTCATTGGAGCGGATCTTCAGGCTCAATGTGAGCGGCGCGCCTACCTCCAGCATGGTCGCCGCTCGGCCATTGCTGCTGAGGGTAAGCTCCTCGATCCGAGCCTTGCCATTGCCCGAGCGCCCAGCATACGGCGCATTTACAGCCTGGGCCTGCAGCGATCCTTCTTCCTTGCGGGCAATCAGCGCGTTGTAGTAATCCAGTACTTCATCGGGGCGGCCATCCATCAGCATCTTGTGGTCGCCCAGCAAGATCGCACGGTCGCAAAGGCTTTTGATGGCACCTGGGTCATGGGAAACGAACAGCAAGGTCGTGCCCTGCTCGCGAAACTCACGAATGCGCGCGAACGACTTGTGCTGGAAGTAGGCGTCGCCTACCGCCAATGCTTCGTCAACAATCAGGACCTCAGGGCGCACAGCTGTCGCCACACTGAACGCGAGGCGCACGAACATGCCCGATGAATAGGTTCGGACAGGCATGTCGAAATAGTGGCCAATTTCGGCAAATGCTTCAATTTCCGGCATCAGCGCGATAATTTCCGCACGCTCGAGCCCTTGCATGCGCCCCGCTAACGCAACGTTTTGCCGGCCAGTGAACTCGGGATGAAAACCCATGCCCAGCTCGAGCAGCGCGGCAATGCGGCCAGTGGTGGTGATCGAGCCCTCGGTTGGCATCGCTGTGCCGGTGATCATCTTCAGCAAGGTACTCTTGCCGGCGCCGTTGACGCCAATGATGCCCACCGATTCGCCCTGCCCTACCTTGAAGCTGACATCCCGGATAATCCAGTTCTGGTCGCGTTTACACAGCCCGAGCCAAGTACCGAGTGCGTGCCAGCGACCTTTGAGTTTCGGATAGGCCTTACCTACCTGGTTTACTTGAATTGTCATGTCAGATCTGATCGAGCAAGTCGTTGTAGCTGCGTTGGTACAACACAACAGCCAGGATGAAGACGATAACAGCGAAGCCAAGCGGGTAAGCCAATTGGGACATCCCGACCGGTTCACCCAACAATGCTTTCTGCGCCGTCAGTACCATTGGGAAAACGGGGTTCCACGACAGCATCGACTGTACATGCTCAGACAATATGCTCAGCGGATAGACGATCGGGGTGGCCCAGAACAGTGCTTGGAAAAAAACATCGCTCAACTGGCCGATATCGCGAAAGAATACGTTCAATGTCGCCAGCAAGGCCCCTACGGCAACCCCCAGCAATACGACAGTGGCCAACACCGGAATCAATACCAGCGTCGTAGGCATGATCGGGAAGCCCGACACCAGCATGAACATGACCACCAGCACCAGCAGGATCAAGCTGTTCAGCGCCGCCGTCGCGATGACTGGAATGAATAGGATGAACTTGGGAAAGCTGGACTTCTTGATCAGGTTCGCATGCTCAAGAAATACACCCTTGCCCCGCTGTACCAACTCAAGCAGCAGGTTCCAGGTAATCAGCCCCGCGCAGAGGTATATACTGTAAGCATACTGGTGCTCAATACCGGGCATCCGCGCCTGCATCAGGCGCGAGAAGATCACCGTATAGATAAACACCATGAAAATCGGTGGCACCACCAACCACAGGGCACCGAAAGTAGAGCCCGCATAACGGCTTTTGATCTCACGCAGGGTGATCGCAAAGATCAGACCCCGATAGCGCAGTACGTCTTTTATCAAAGACAGCGGCGTATTCATTGTATTCGACTCACCATGTTCATAAGACTTCCTGTATGTAAGGTATTCGCGCCCAATCTGTAACGTACGGCGCAGGCTATGCCAGGCATGGCACTTGGTAAGGCCGCCCGGCTACTAGCCGATTGCACGGTAGACCTCCAGCGTCTCCTCAGCACAACGCCCCCAGGAGAATTCGGCAGCACGCTTCAAGCCGGCATCCGCCAATGCGGAGCGGCCAGCGGGGTCGCCAAGCAGGTCGTTGAGCTGCGCACTCAGTTGTTCGATATTGCCAGCCTCCACCAGCCACGCACTGCCCTGGGTGAATTCGGCCATGGATGTACCTGCCGTGCAGATCACCGGCACGCCACATTGCATTGCCTCTAGCACAGGCAGACCGAAACCTTCATAGAGCGATGGGTAGGCAAATACTGAGGCCCCGGCATAAAGGGCCGGTAGGTCAGCCCCCGGCACAAAGGAAAGCTGGCGCAAGCCGTGGCTGAGTTCCAGTGCCTTGATGCGATCGCCAAGGTCCTGATTGTGCCACCCGGGTGCGCCAGCCAATACCAGTGGATACTCCTCACGCACGGCCCGCGGCAGGCGGCACCAAGCCTCAATGAGGCTGCCTACGCCCTTGCGCGGCTCCAGTGTACCCACGAACAATACATAGCGCCCATGCTGAAGCCCGTACCGCTGAAGAGCCACGCAGGTTTCATCGGACGTTTGCGGCCGGTACGCCTGGGACGCACCCAGATATACCGTTTTCACTCTGTCGCAACTTACCCCGAAGTCACCCACTAGCTCATCACGTATCACATCCGAATCGGTGATCAGCATATCCGCTCGTTTCAAAGTCTGAGGCAGCTTGGAAGTTAGCCACTCCACGCGTTTGCGCGGATGAAACTGCGGAAAATGCAGGAACGAGAGGTCATGAATGGTCGCCACGCAAGGGCCTACGTGGGGTTTAAGGATGAAATTCGGCTCGTGATAGATGTACTGCCGGCGTTCACCTGCCCGAGAGTAGCGCCGGGCATTGAGCAACGCCTCCCTGGCATGGTAGGTGAACGTCCAACGTTTGAGGATACTCCGAACATGTGCTTCAAGAGCCTGACGCCCAGTGAGCTTCACTTGCTCGGCAGCTGGCTTCACATAGAGCGATGTGGCGGCCAGACACTGGGCCAATGCGCTTTCTGCACTTGAGAACCTGGCCCCATGAAAACACTCGATCACACCTACCTCCTGAGCCAGCAGTTGCTCAAGAAGGTTGAAGGTATAGTTCCCGATCCCGGTCAACGGCGGGACCAGCGATTCAGTATTGAGCAAAAGCTTCATGAAACCAGTCAGCCCCTGATCAAACGCGCGATCTCGTTGACACGGCGTCCGACCAAGGCGCTGTCACCCCGGCTCTCGACGTTCAGTCTCAACAGCGGTTCGGTGTTCGAACCGCGCAGGCTGAAACGCCAGTCGGCAAATGCCACGCTGATACCATCGGTACGGTCGACTTCTGGATTATGCGGCAGGTAAAAAGCGAGGATGCGCTCGATAGTGCCTTTCACATCGCCAACTTCATAATTTATTTCACCGCTGCACGGAAAAGCTTCGATGCGCTCGTCCACCAGTTGCGCCAGGCTCTTCCCGGTCGTGCTCATCAGCTCGGCAATTAACAACCATGGAATATTGCCACTGTCGCAGTAAGCGAAGTCGCGGAAGTAATGGTGGGCGCTCATTTCACCGCCATAAACGGCATCTTCGGCACGCATTCTTTCCTTGATGAAGGCGTGGCCGGTCTTGCTTTGGATGGCAATACCGCCCGCGGCCTCGACCTGTTCAATGGTATTCCATGTCAGCCGCGGGTCATGGATGATCTTGCCACCTGGGTGCTTGGCCAGCAGCATTTCACCCAGCAGACCGACAACATAGTAACCCTCGATGAACCGCCCCTGGTTGTCGAAGAAGAAGCAGCGATCGAAATCACCGTCGAACGCTATCCCTATATCAGCACCCGTATCGAGCAAGGCTTGCCGAGTCAGGTCGCGATTTTCAGGCAGCAGTGGGTTGGGGATACCGTTAGGGAAGTTGCCATCCGGCTCCCCATTGATGATTGTCATCTCCAGTGGCAGGCGCGCTTTCAGCAGTTCGAGCACCGGGCCGACTGCACCATTCCCGGGGTCAGCCAACACTTTGAGTGGTTTGAGGGCAGACCGATCAACGTAGGTCAGCAAGTGGTCAATGTAGGCACTCTTGTCGAATGCCTCACGAACAGCGCCTTGGGTTTTGCCAGGAGTACCAAGATTGCCGCTTTCGACACGCGCACGGATGTCCGCCAAACCTGTATCACCGCTGATCGGGCGGGAGTGCTCGCGTACAAGCTTCATGCCGTTGTAACCCTTGGGGTTATGGCTGGCGGTTACCATGATGCCGCCGTCGGCCTGGTAGTGACTAGTGGCGAAATAAACCTCCTCGGTACCGCACAAGCCGATGTCGATTACATCGACCCCGGCTTCCGTCAGGCCTTTTACCAAGGCGCTTGCCAGGCCAGGGCTCTCCAGGCGCATGTCACGACCCACTACATAGCTACAACCGCCCAGTTGGGCCACCAAGGCGCGCCCTATGCGATAAGCGATGTCGTCGTTGAGGTCGGCCGGAACTTGGCCTCGAATATCATAGGCTTTGAAGCAGCGGGTCTGGATAGGTGCGTACATACATCTCTCTGGATGCGTTGCCGCCTGAGCGTGCAACGCCTAGAAGGGGATGGCGGGCGATGGTCAGTCGCATGAAATTGGCCCGGCACCTCGAAAAGGCACTCACGGGCCGACGGGAAAAACCTGAGTTCAGGCGTCGCAACGACCGTATTTGTCCTCGAAACGAACGATGTCGTCTTCGCCGAGGTAGTCACCGCTCTGGACTTCAATCAGCACTAGGTCAATGACACCTGGGTTTTGCAAGCGATGCTTGTGACCGGCACGAATAAATGTGGATTCATTGGTATTAAGCATCAGCTCCTGGTCATCGTTTACCACCAGGGCCATGCCGCTGACCACAATCCAGTGCTCGCTACGATGATGGTGCATCTGCAGGGACAACGATGCTTTCGGCTTGACCACGATACGCTTGATCTTGAAGCGCTCGCCGTCTTCAAGCGTGGTGTATGTTCCCCAAGGACGATGCACCGTCTGGTGCAACAAATGCGCGGCGTGGCCATCGCCCTTCAGGCGTTTGACGATATGCTTGACGTCTTGGGCATGGTCCTTGTGGGCAATCAGCAGAGCGTCGGGCGTATCGACCACCAACAGGTCCTGCACACCGACAAGGGCAGCAAGGCGATCTTCAGTGCTGACATAATTGTTGGTTGCTTCGTAGGCCATCACCTCGCCTTCGAAACGGTTGCCGTGCTCATCCGGCGGGGTAAGTTCGCTGACCGCGTTCCACGACCCTATGTCGCTCCAGCCTATGTCGCATGGGATGGTCGCGACCTTTCGAGAACGCTCCATGAGGGCGTAATCGATTGAAATATCAGGGACATTGGCGAAGGTTTCAGCATCAAGCGCAAGGCAGCGGTAGCCTGCCGACGAGGCAATGCGAGAAGCTTCCAGCGTAGCGGCAACAGCTTCCAGCACATCAGGCGCATGAGTTTTGAACTCTTCAATTACGGCGCCTACCTGGAAGCAGAACATACCGGCATTCCAGAAGTAGTTGCCAGCCGCTACGTAAGCCTCGGCAGTCTTGGCATCGGGTTTTTCGACAAAACGCTCGACCTTCAACCCGCCTTCAAGTGCCGCCCCGGCAGCGGCCTCGATATAGCCAAAGCCGGTTTCTGGATACTGCGGCTTGATGCCAAACGTCACCAGCCAGCCTTGTTCAGCGAGATGGATCGCCTTGTCAACAGCTCGAGAAAAAGCCACTTCGTCCTGAATAAGGTGGTCTGCTGCCAGCACCAACATATGCGCTTGCGGCCCGTGGCTCTGGTGCAGTTGCAGCGCGGCAGCAGCCACCGCGGCAGCCGTGTTGCGACCGAATGGCTCGAGGATATAGCCCTGTGCATGGCCCTTGGTATTGATCGTACGATATTCGTCTTCGGTCTTGAACAACAACTCGCGGTTGGTGACGGTGAGGACTTCGACCACACCTTCCAGCCGGGCTGCGCGAAGAAAGGTCTTCTGGATTAGATTCTGCCCGTCAGGCAACGTCATGAACGGCTTCGGATGAGCCTCACGGGATACTGGCCACAAACGGCTACCAACGCCACCGGATAAAATTACCGGGATCAATTCCATATTCGGATCCTTAACGGCCCCTTGATGTTGTTTCACTTCAAGAAACCGGCATGTGTCTTACTGCTGATCACCGTCGCAAATGCGCAACGGCGCGAAAATTAGAGCGCCCAGCGTATTTAAATCCCCGACCATCCATAGGCACAAGACGCAAGATTCACCCCGTAGAATACCAGAGATTTTTCTTCGTAGGTTGCCGGCCGGCAGCTGGCTATCCCGCGGCAATCACCCAATTTAGGCCGGTCGTTAACCTTGGCGGGAGAGCGCGAAACGCCTGAGGGCAGCCATAAGACAATCACGATTATGAACGTTCCATGGAAAACGACTTTATGCGGGAATCTGTATTTGCGTCACCCACTCCAGCTCGCAAAGCCTCCGCGCCAATACCCGGGACAGCTCGACTTTGGCTCGGCGCTCACCGTGCACCAGTACAATCCTGCGGGGGCTTTGCGCCACGCTGGTTGCAAACCCGACCAGCCCCGCTTGGTCGGCATGCCCCGAGTATCCATCCAGGGTCAGCACTTTCGCGCGTATTTCGTACATTTGCTCATCCAGATCAATCAGCACCAACCCTTCAGCCCCTTCACTCGCCTGGATTACCGCACCCGGCGTCCCCTTTACCTGATACCCCACAAACATCACCTCATGCCGCCGATCCCCCAGCATGGCCTTGAGGTAATTGACAATCCGCCCGCCCGAACACATGCCATTGCCTGCAATGACGATGGCCGGTCGACCGGTGCTGCTGAGGTAATTGACTACCTGCTGGTGCTTGGCATGGGTGTCCACTGTGATCAACTGGTTGAAGCCAAGCGGATCACGCCCTTGCGCGAGCCGCGCCCTCGCCTCTTCGTTCCAGAACTCATGCAGGTCGCGGTAGGCACCGGTAATACGCTGGGCCAAGGGTGAGTCGAGGATGATAGGCAACTGCGACCAGTTGACGGGATCTTCGTCACCCGGTTCGCCGCGGGCTCCGGTCAATGCCTTGCGGTGCAGAATATCCTCTATTTCGTACAGCAGCTCTTGCGTACGCCCCAGGCTGAAGGCCGGAATCAGAATGGTGCCTTTGTCGGCCAAGGCGCGATCAATTGCCGCCTCCAGCTGCTGCTGCCGACCGCCCTTGACCGGGTGCAGGCGGTCACCGTAGGTACTCTCCAGCACCAGCACATCTGCCCGCTCTGGGGGCCGAAGCGGGCGCAGCAATGGGTTGGCACCATTGCCCAGGTCGCCTGAAAACACGTAACGGGTGTTGATACTTCCATGCAACAGGTCGCACTCGACATATGCCGACCCAAGCAGGTGCCCTGCACGCTGCAAGCGGATGCGACACTGCAAACCCGGCTCCATCACCACTTCATGCCACTGCTCGAAGGGCAAAGGCACAATCAGGCTTGTGACCCGTTCAAGGTACCGCGCCACCTGAGCAGGCTCGCGGTTGATGCCCACCCTGTAGGCGTCCTCCAGTACCAGCGGCAGTAGCCGCGCCGATGGCTCGCTGCAGATTATGGGGCCGCGGTAACCTGCAGCCAGCAGCGCAGGTATGCGCCCGACATGGTCCAGGTGTACGTGGGTGACGATTAGCGCGCGAATGCCCTGAATATCGAAGCTGAGCGGCGCGGATTCTGCACCAGGCGGCGCATCGGTGCCCTGTTCCAACCCACAGTCGACCAGCAAACTGCTACACGAGGCCAAGTGCAACTGGTGGCAGGACCCAGTCACACCCCGGGTGCCACCGTGATGGAAAAGGCAGGGGAACTCCATGCTACGCACACTCAACTTGGCCATAAATGAAGTGGGCTATTACTTCATGGCGGCCAGCCTGTGCATAGGCGGACTATTCCCAGGAAGGCGTAGGAAATTTCCTTAGTTACCGCTCAATGCCGCTTGCCGGGCAGAGGCCTTGATCTTGCGCTTGCTGCGTTGAACGCCGTATGCGCCCAGTAGCGGGCCTATAGCCAGGCCGATGACAAGCGCTGCCAGCACCAAGACAGCCACGGGCATTTCCGGCGCAGCCCAGCCAAACAGCACCAGCGCAACGGGCTGCTGGTTCTCCAGCACGAAGAGCAACACTACCGCCGCCAACAGCAGCACGAAAATAGCCGCCAGGGCGCGCTTCAGGTTACGCATCAGATTGCTCCTTGAGTGCTCAGGCTTCGGCCTCGTCTTCTTCGTTGACCCGGTCGCGCAACTCTTTGCCGGGCTTGAAGTGCGGTACGAACTTGCCTTCGAGGCTGACCGACTGGCCGGTCTTGGGGTTACGCCCCACGCGTGGGGCGCGATAGTGCAGCGAGAAGCTGCCAAAACCGCGGATCTCGATGCGGTCGCCGGTAGCCAGGCATTGTGACATCTGTTCAAGCATGGTCTTGATGGCCAACTCCACGTCCTTGGACGAGAGCAGCCCTTGATGGGTGACAATACGTTCGATCAGCTCCGACTTCGTCATATTTTTCCCTTCGTTATCAAGCAGCTAGATCATTGCTTAAGCAGGTTGTAGCACGCTGGGAAGGATTTGAACAGGGTGCATCTTGACTTAATAAAAAATTTCAAGATTGAAGTTTTACCGGAATGGTCTAGGGAGGCCGCGCCGCCCGCGCGGCGCATCGCGAGCTGCGCTCGCTCCTACGTTTGTTTCGGGCCAATTATGCCTGGGGGATTTGC
>NZ_RHQO01000027.1:0-6380 GCF_003935475.1 Pseudomonas sp. p99-361
ATTGCGCCGCGCGGGCGGCGCTCGATCTCACAGGCGCTGAAGATGCTCCGGCTACCCTTGCCAGGAACCATAGAATCCCCACAGGACCGCGCTAAGCTTGAGGTCTGCACTGCTCCTGTGGGAGCCCGGCTTGCCGGCGATGGGCCGCAAAGCGGCCCCAGTCGCTTGACTGGCCGACATTAGGCGTTACGCCGCTCTTCAGCCAGGCACGCCGCGGCCGTGAACAGCACATCGGTGGAGGAGTTCAGCGCGGTCTCCGCCGAATCCTGCAACACCCCGATGATGAAGCCCACCGCAACCACCTGCATGGCAATTTCGCTGGGGATGCCGAACAGGCTGCACGCCAGCGGAATCAGCAGCAGCGACCCCCCTGCCACGCCGGAGGCACCGCAGGCACAGACGGCTGCCACCACGCTGAGCAGCAACGCTGTCGGCAGGTCGACCGGGATACCCAGGGTATGCACTGCGGCCAGCGTCAGCACGGTGATGGTGATCGCCGCACCGGCCATGTTGATGGTGGCACCCAGCGGGATCGACACCGAATAGGTGTCTTCATGCAAGCCAAGGCGCTCTGACAGTGCCAGGTTGACCGGGATATTGGCCGCCGAACTACGGGTGAAGAACGCGGTGATGCCGCTTTCGCGCAGGCACAGCAAGGTCAGCGGGAACGGGTTGCGGCGGATTTTCCAGTACACGATCAACGGGTTCATCACCAGCGCCACGAACAGCATGCTGCCGATCAGCACTGCCAGCAGGTGCAGGTAGCCGAGCAAGGCGTTCAGGCCGGATTGAGCCAAGGTCGCGCTGACCAGGCCGAAGATGCCCAGCGGGGCAAAGCGGATGACTACACGCACGATCAGGGTGACACCGTTGGACAGGTCCTCGACCACGGTGCGCGTGGTGTCGCCCGCATGGCGCAAGGCCACGCCCAGGCCCACGGCCCAGGTCAGCACGCCGATGAAATTGGCGTTGAGCAGGGCGTTGATCGGGTTGTCGACCGCGCTCAGCAACAGGTTCTGCAGTACCTCGGTAATGCCGCCCGGTGCGCTGAGCGTGGCTTCGCCGGTGCTGAGCACCAATGATGAGGGGAACAGCGTGCTGGCGATCACGGCGACCAATGCCGCGGCGAAAGTGCCCAGCAGGTAAAGCCACAGGATCGGGCGAATGTGGGTTTCCTGGCCATGCCGGTGGTTGGCGATCGAAGCCATGACCAGAATGAATACCAGTACAGGTGCCACTGCCTTGAGGGCACTGACGAAGACCTTGCCGAGGAAGGCCAGGTCGCCGGCCACGCTGGGGGCCAGCAGGGCCAGGGCGATACCGGCGAGCAAGCCGATGACGATCTGCGTCACCAGGCTGGTACGGTTGAGGAGGCGGAAAACAGAGGTCATGTGCAGCGTTATCTCGGATTCTGTAAAGGGCGGGACTTTAGCATAGAGCCTTGCCGGGCGGCCCGGCACGTTTCGCGGCCAGTGCCGCCCCGCAAGCGAATGCAGGCGAGGCCGTGCGAACCAGCCCGGTCACCAGTGGAACAGCTCTCGCCGTGCCCCCTCGGTAATCGCCACGATCCCCGGGTGCTTGACCTTGCGCTCCACCGAAATGGCATAGAACGACTCATGCACAGCCTCGGTCTGCCCGATCAGTTGCACGCCGTACTGTCGGCACACTTCCTCGGCGATCACACTGGGTGCAACGAAGATGCCGCTGCCCGACTGGCCGAAGGCCTGCATCAATGCGCTGTCATCGAACTCGCCGACAATGCGGGGCTGCACCTGCTGCTCGCCCAGCCACCGCAGCAAGCGGCTGCGCACCACGGTTTCCTGGCCGGGAATCAGCAGGGGGGCGTCCTGCAAGCAGGCAGGAAAGGCACCCGGGTAGCGCTTGGCCAATGCAGGGGTGGCAAAAAAACTCAGGCCGCATTCGCCAAGCTTCTGGCTGTAGCCCTTGATATCCAGGTTGTTCGGCATGGGGCTGTCGGAAATCACCAGGTCCAGGCGCTGGATGGCCAGGTCGCCGAGCAGCCGTTCGAGCTTGTCTTCGCGGCAATTGATGCGCAGCACGTCGTCCAGCTCCATGGTCGGGGCCAGCAGGCGATAGACGATGGACTTGGGTACCACATCGGCTACGCCCACGCGGAACAGGATCTGCTCCTGTGGCCCGGCGCGCAGCATGGCCTCCAGTTCGCCACCAAGCTGGAACATCTGTTCGGCATAAGCCAGCGTCTGGCGGCCGGTTTCGGTCAGCTCCAGCTGCCGCCCCACACGCTGGAACAACTCCAGGCCGTAGGTGTGTTCGAACAGGCTGATTTGCCCGCTGATGGTTTGCGGGGTCAGATTCAGCTGTTCGCTGGCGCGGGCGATGCTGCCGGTCCTGGCCACTGCCCAGAAGTAGTGCAACTGGCGGTAGTTGAGCACGCTGTTTTCCCGATTCGTAAAACCCGAAGTATAACCGTTGAAAATACGAATTTTCCTGATGTATCGGCGTGTCTAGAATCCTTCGTTATCAGGCGCCTCGTGCGCTGCTGAAGTCACCACAAGCGAGGAACCCATGCTGCACTTGAAATCCATCGGCACGCCGCTGGTGCTGGCCCTGGCGCTGTTTGCCCTGGCTGGTTGCGACCAGGCCGAGAAGTCCGCCCAGCAGATGCTCGACCAAGCTGCTCAATCGGCCAAGCAGGCCATCGACGACACCAACAAGGCCGCCCAGCGGGCGCTGAGCGAAGCCATTGGCAGTGAAGGGCAGAAGCCCGTGCAAGCTGAAAAGAACGAAAAAAGCCAGGAAATCTGACCCCAACCGCCGTTGCAGGATGTGAACAATGGAATATCTGCTGGAACTCGCCGCTAGCCCTACCGCCTGGATTGCCCTGGCTACGCTGGTGGCCATGGAAATCGTACTGGGCATCGACAACCTGATCTTCATCTCGATCCTGACCAACAAGTTGCCGGTGGCGTACCGTTCCAAGGCGCGGCGCATTGGCATCAGCATGGCCCTGATCATGCGCCTGGCGTTGCTCAGCACGGTGGCCTGGATCGTCCAGCTGACCGACCCGGTATTCGAAGTGTTCGGCAATGCGTTCTCGTGGAAAGACATGATCCTGATTGCGGGTGGCCTGTTCCTGTTGTGGAAGGCTACCAAGGAAATTCACGAAAACGTCGACCCGCACGGTGCCAAGGAAGAGGCCAAGGTGGGCTCCACGGTGACCTTGGGCTTCGCTGCGGCGATCTTCCAGATCCTGCTGCTGGATATCGTGTTCTCGGTAGACAGCATCATCACCGCCGTGGGCATGACCGAGCACTTGCCGATCATGATCATCGCCGTCATCACTGCCGTGATCGTGATGATGGTCGCGGCCGACCCACTGGCCAACTTCATCAACGACAACCCGACCGTCGTGATGCTGGCCCTGGGCTTCCTGATCATGATCGGTATGACGCTGATTGCCGAAGGGTTTGGTGCCCATGTGCCCAAAGGCTACGTGTACGCTGCGATGGCGTTCTCCACCGCGATCGAGATCCTCAACATTCTCGCACGCAGGGCGCGGCTCAAGCGTGAGGCAGCTGAGCATTGACGGTGGGCAGCGGGGCGCTTTGCGCCCCGTTTGGCTGCTGAATGCTGCACGGTCAGTGCACGCCCGCAGGCCGCCGTGCGCGCTGTACGTGCCGGGTTTTGGCCGGCACCTGCGGCGGTTGTTGATTGGGCTGTGCATGACGCCGCACGATACGTAGTACACCCCATAGCATGGCGGCTGCGACGCTCAGCCACATGCCGACCAGCATGAGGATTGCCAGGGTCAGGCTCATCTGTGCCTCCATCGCTGCGGCAAACGCCAGATTGACCGGCGTTTGCGTTCCAGACACTGATTTAGTCTAGCCTTTAGCCTGGGACGTTCCATCGAACAAAGGTCTATCTCTGAGTCCGATTCGCTCCAAGCCGCTGTCGGACTATACCCGCGCCGTCGTCGGACCTATGATCAATGGCCAGAGCTGGGCGCTGCCTGCCCGGCGTTGGAACAAGCGAGTGTCCATGCAGCAATCTTCCTTCAAGAGCGCCCGGCGTAGGCTGCTGGCGGCTTTCATCGTGGCAGCCAGCCTGGCGGGCTGTGCCAGCGCGCCGCCCGCCAATCTAAAAGGCCTGCCGCAACGGGTCGAAATCAGCAGCGTGCCGTTCTACCGGGGCAACGCCAACCATAGCGGCGCCATGGCCCTGGCGGCAGTGTTGTCGCAACAGGGGGCGCCGATTACCCCGGGGCTGCTGGACAAGCCCTTGAACCTGCCACAGGGTGCTGATGCTTTGGACACCACCATCCCTCGCGTGGCGCGGGACTACGGCATGGTGGTGTACCGCCTGGACAAGCAACTGGATGCGCTGTTGACCCAAGTGGCGGCGGGCAACCCGGTCCTCTTGCGCTACGAAGACGGTTCGGCCTGGTGGGGCGAGCCGCGCTATGCGGTGCTGATCGGGTATGACCGCTACAAGCAGCGGGTGCTGCTGCGCTCGGGCATGCACCGCCGGCACATGATGGCATTCGACGCGTTTGCTTCGGCGTGGGCCGAGCAGGGCAGTTGGGCAGTGCTGGTGCAACCGCCAGGGCAATTGCCGGCTGAAGTGGATAGGCAACGCTGGTTGCAGGCGGCGGAAGAGTTGGCGCGGGCGGGGCAGGAAATCGCGGCGAAGCAGGCGGTGAACAGCCTGCACAAATGATTGTTCCCAGCATGGCTTTTCGCGGGTAGACCCGACCCTCCACGGAGCGTGTGCGCATCGCACAGCGCCATGGAGGAGCGGGTTCAGCCGTGAGGAGGCCAGGTCTGTTTACATCAGAAGCCCAGGCGATCGCGCAGGCTGTAGTACCAGGCACCGATAGCGCTGAACGGCACGCGCAGCATCTGGCCGCCTGGGAACGGGTAGTGCGGCAGGCCGGCGAAGGCGTCGAAACGTTCGGCCTGGCCGCGCAGGGCTTCGGCCAGCACCTTGCCCGCCAGGTGGGTATAGGTCACGCCGTGGCCCGAGCACCCCTGGGAGTAATAGATGTTGTCGCCGATACGACCTACCTGCGGCAGGCGCGATAGGGTCAGCAGGAAGTTGCCGGTCCAGGCGTAGTCGATTTTCACGTTCTTCAGTTGCGGGAAGGCCTTGAGCATCTTCGGGCGGATGATCGCTTCGATGTTGGCCGGATCACGTGCCCCGTACACCACGCCACCGCCGAAGATCAGGCGCTTGTCGCTGGTCAGGCGGTAATAGTCGAGCAGGTAGTTGCAATCTTCCACGCAGTAGTCCTGCGGCAGCAGGGTGCGCGCCAGCTCTTCGCCCAGGGGTTCGGTGGTGATCACCTGGGTGCCGCATGGCATGGATTTGGCGGCCAGCTCTGGCACCAGGTTGCCCAGGTAGGCGTTGCCAGCGACGATGATGAACTTGGCGCGGACCTTGCCCTGTGGGGTATGCACCACGGGGTTGGCGCCGCGCTCGATGCGCACGGCCGGGGTTTGCTCATAGATGATGCCGCCAAGCGACTCGACCGCTGCTGCTTCGCCCAGCGCCAGGTTCAGCGGGTGGATGTGACCGCCGCTCATGTCGAGCATGCCGCCGACGTAGCTGTCGCAGGCCACCACCTCGCGGATGCGCTTCTGGTCCATCAGCTCCAGCTGGTTGTGGCCGAAGCGCTCCCACAGGCGCTTTTGCGATTCCAGGTGGCCCATCTGCTTGCTGGTGAGCGCGGCGAAAACGCCGCCGTCCTTCAAGTCGCACTGAATGTTGTACTTGGCCACGCGCTCGCGAATGATACGCCCGCCTTCGAAGGCCATGTGGCCCAGCAGTTGGGCCTGTTTAGGGCCCACAGTGCGTTCGATCACGTCGATGTCGCGGCTGTAGCTGTTGACGATCTGGCCACCGTTGCGGCCCGAGGCACCGAAGCCGACCTTGGCGGCTTCGACGATGCTCACCTTGAAGCCGTTCTCCAGCAAGAACAGGGCGCTGGACAGGCCGGTGTAGCCGGCGCCGATGATGCATACATCGGTTTCCACCTCACCCTGCAGCGCCGGACGTGGCGGCACCGGGTTGGCCGAGGCGGCGTAGTAGGACTGGGGGTAGGGGGTGTTAGCCATGCTGCAGGAACCTCGTGTTTTATATTTTTAACGAATGTAGCGATGCTATCAATAATAATAAACACCCGCTAGTCGTCTGTTGAAAATCCCTCACACAGTCGCAAGCGACCCTTCTCTATAAAGAGGTTTAGATTCAGTAGCTTAGCGCGAAAAAAAGTGTTGACAGGCTTTTCCAATTGCGTAGAATGCGCACCACACGACAGGCACATAGCTCAGTTGGTTAGAGCACCACCTTGACATGGTGGGGGTCGTTGGTTCGAGTCCAATTGTGCCTACCAAATT
>NZ_RHQO01000027.1:6389-63199 GCF_003935475.1 Pseudomonas sp. p99-361
CACATAGCTCAGTTGGTTAGAGCACCACCTTGACATGGTGGGGGTCGTTGGTTCGAGTCCAATTGTGCCTACCAAATCGAAGAAGGGGTGATCCGCAAGGGTCACCCCTTTTTTCATTGGTTTTTCCGGCGGTTGGCTGCAACACCGGGAAACTGCGAAAGTTTTTGATTTTTCTGAAAAAAACGCTTTACAGGTGCGCACTTGATCACTAAGATGCGCACCACACGACAGGCACATAGCTCAGTTGGTTAGAGCACCACCTTGACATGGTGGGGGTCGTTGGTTCGAGTCCAATTGTGCCTACCAAATTCCAGAAAGGGTGATCAGCAATGATCGCCCTTTTTGCGTGTGCGCGTGAAGCAGCCTGTAACCTTTGGTCACGCTTCGGCCAGCGCGCAGCATGCTAGAATCCGCCCCTTCGAAACGGGAGGTACATGCGTGCGTAAACTGGCTGTAGTAATGGCAGTGCTCGCCCTGGCGGGCTGTGAGAACGAGGTCGAGGGCGTGCACAAGCAGGTGGCTGAACACTTGCACAACCCCAAAACGGCCAAGTTCGGCAACGTGCGGATCGACACCCAGGGCACCATCTGCGGCCAGGTCCGTGGCAAGGACGATGCCGGGCAGTACGAGGCCTACCGCAGCTACGTGGCGTTCAAGCGCGATGGCCAGTACGACATTATCGTGGACGAGACCGGCAACAACCTGCGTATCCGCGAACTGTGCGGCGGTGCCGACCTGCAGCGTCGCGCCGAAGCGCTGGCCGACCAGCCGGCACCCGAAGGCTGGGATGTGGAGGTGGTGCAGGGCGCCAACATGGGCGCGCTCAGCGACATGACGGCCCGCCTGATCGAAAAGGGCATCCCGTCGTCGGTGGAATACCGCGATGGCAAGCCGGTGGTGCTGATGGGGCCGTTCCCTACTCGCGAAGAGGCGCAGGCCCGTCGCGATGAAGTCATGGCCAAATTGGGCACCGACTCGGTGGTCATCCAGCACGGCGCAGCGCGCTGACCTGCGCGGCCAACCCGCTCCCAAGGCGCATGATAGGCACCTTGCGCCCAGCATTGGCTATGCTTGGGTAGGGAGAGGCTGAAATGGGGGGGCGCCTGATGTCGACACTGGAGCGGGCCATAGCCGTGGCCGCCAGGGCGCATGAAGGGCAATACGACAAGGGTGGGGCGGCGTATATCCTTCACCCTTTGCGTGTGATGCTGCGGGTTGCCACACCGGAACAGCGCATTGTTGCGGTGCTCCACGATGTGATCGAGGATACCCCGCTGACCCTCTCCGACCTGGCGCGGGAGGGCTTCGCGCTGAAAATTCTCGCAGCCCTGCTGGCGCTCAGCCGGCGTGAAGGCGAAGCTTATCAGGACTTTGTCGTGCGCCTGGGCGACGACCCGCTTGCGCGCACGGTCAAACTGGCTGACCTGGCCGACAACAGTGACCTTTCGCGTATTCCCTGCCCAGGCCCTGCCGACCTGGCGCGGCTGGCGCGCTATCGCGAGGCCAGCGCTTACCTGCAGGCACTTCGTTAGTTCAGCCGCAAGCCTTGAGGTTGACTTGGCATAAGATGCAGATTCAAGCATTCTGAACCGCCATACTCCGTGACCTCGACATAGCCCATGAGCAAGCCAGTGTTCCCCCAGCCCTTTCTAGCGATTGGCTGCTCCCAATGTCGTGACCTCGCTAGCCTGGGTTTCGACATTACCATGGCGTTCCAGCCCATAATCCATGTGCCTTCAGGCAGGCCGTTCGCCTACGAGGCACTGGTTCGCGGTGTGAACGGTGAAAGCGCTGCGCAAATTTTGGCCAAGGTAACTCCCGACAACCTGTACCGCTTTGATCAGGCCTGCCGCGTGAAGGCCATCGAGCAAGCGGCTGGTCTGGGCTTGGGGCGCCAGAAAGACTGTAAATTGAGCATCAATTTTCTGCCCAATGCCGTCTACCGTGCCAGCACCTGCATCCGGGCTACCTTGGAGGCCACAGTCACATTCGACTTCCCCGCCAATCTGCTGATGTTCGAAGTGACCGAAGGCGAGCGGATCGAGGACACCGAGCACTTGAAGTCGATCTTCAAGGAGTACGAGCGACAGGGCTTCACCACTGCAATAGATGATTTTGGCTCGGGTTACTCAGGGCTGAATCTGCTCGCAGAATTTCAGCCGGCTGTGCTCAAGCTGGATATGGCTCTCACTCGGGGAGTCAACCAGGATGTGGTTCGCCAAGCCATCGTCGCCGGTATCGTATTGGTGGCCGAGCGGTTGGGCATTACGCTGATTGCCGAGGGGATCGAGACTGACGAAGAGTGCCAAGCACTGGCGGCGCTGGGAATTGATTTGATGCAAGGGTATCTATTCGCTCGGCCGCAGGTGAATGGTTTGCCGTTGTTTGAGCGGCTGTCTTGACCTTGACCTGATGGTGCTCCCCTGGGCGGCACAGCAGGCGCAGGCCGGTAGCAGCGAAAAGTGCAGCGCTCATGCCTGGTCAGTCTTCCTTCGGCACCGTCCAGAAAATCTGCACGCCGCCATCGTCACGGTGGGCAAGGGTGACGTTGTCGTTCTCGGCAATTTCCCCGAGCAGGGTTTCCCAGTCGTCCGGGCTTTCCTGTTCCAGGCGGAAGATCAGCGCGGCGCGGCTGCGTTGGGCGGTGGGGCTGTTGATTATCTTCTGGATGCGAACACCCAGCTGAACGTAGCTGCTTGGGGTGGCGGAGGCGGTGCTGGACACAGGAATATCCTTGTTGTGCTGTATGTGCGTACAGTATTTCAGCGTAAGCAATTTCGCAACAGCTTGTCAGGGAAAATCCGGCGAGGCTGGCCAGAGGGTTCGCACTGTCGGTGCGGGTCTGGTGTAATGGCGGTCATTTTCGGAAGCTGCGCATGTATCGATTTCTTTCTCGTTTTCCTACCTCTACAGGCCTGGTCCTGCTGATTGCCGGCGACTTTGGTGCGCTTGACGATGCCTGGGCCGATGCCCCCACCGCCGTGGTGATCGAGCCGCTGGTGGTGAGCGGTGCCTACCTGCCCACCCGTACGTTCGACCTGCCGTTCTCGGTCGATACTATCGACTTGTCCCGTGGCACTGACGGCCAGTTGGGCGTCAACCTGTCGGAAGTGCTGGGCAAGGTGCCAGGGCTGGTGGTGCAGAACCGCCAGAACTACGCCCAGGACCTGCAGGTTTCTTCGCGAGGCTACGGCGCCCGCTCGGCCTTCGGGGTGCGGGGCATCAAGCTGATCAGCGATGGGATCCCGGCCAGTACTCCCGACGGTCAAGGGCAAGCGGCCACGCTCAACCTGGATGTGGCCGAGCGCATCGAGGTGTTGCGCGGCCCGGCCGCCACCCTGTACGGCAGCAACGCCGGTGGGGTTATCCAGATGTTCAGCCGCGACGGCCAGGGCCCTGCCCAGATAGGTGCCGAAACCACCTTCGGCAGCGACGGTTTCAACAAGAACCACCTGAGCGCCGAGGGCGGTAACGACACGGCCGGTTTCCTGCTGGATGCGTCGCGCATGGACACCGACGGCTACCGTGACCACAGCGCGGCGCGCCGTGACCAGACCTTCGCCAAGGTCCATTTCAAGCCGGATAGCGAATCGCGCCTGGCACTGTTCTACAGCAGCCTGGAACAGAACGGCACCCAGGACCCTCTGGGGCAGACCTGGGAAGCCTACAAGCACGACCCGCGCTCCAGCGCGGCAGTGGCGCAAACCTATGACACGCGCAAGAGCATCGACCACCAGCAGTTGGGCATGAACTATGAGCGCTACGTAGGTGACGCCACGTTGCAGCTGAACCTGTACGCCGGGCAGCGCCGGGTGGTGCAGTACCTGTCCATTCCCAAGACGGTGGTCTCGAACAGCCAGCGCGGGGGTGGCGTGGTCGACTTCGATCGGCAGTTCCAGGGCGGTACGCTGCGCTGGATCCAGCCGGTTGCCCAGGTGCCCGGCAATCTCACCCTGACCCTTGGCGCCGATTACGACCAGAGCAAGGATGACCGCCGTGGCTACCAGAACTTCAGCGCTGACCAGTTGGGTGTGAAAGGCGAGTTGCGACGTGACGAGCAGGACACCGCCACCAGCCTGGACCCTTACCTTCAGGCGCACTGGGAAATCGGTAACTGGACCAGCGAGCTGGGCTTGCGCTACAGCAGCATGAACATGCGCGTCGATGACCATTACCTGGCCAACGGTGACGCCAGCGGCTCCAAACGGTATCAGCAAGCCACCCCTTCGCTGTCTGTGATGTACGCCTTCACCCCTGATTTGCGTGGTTACGTGAGTGTCGGCAAAGGCTTCGAAACCCCCACGCAGGCCGAGATGGCCTATGCACCGGGAGCGGACGAACGCTTCAACTTCGGGCTCGAGCCTGCCACCAGCATGCAGTATGAAACGGGCCTGAAGTACCGGCTGAGCGAGCGCACGCGGCTGGACGCCGCCGTCTACCAGATCCAGACCGAAGACGAAATTGTCGTGGACCGTGCGACGGACGGCCGAACCAGCTATCGCAATGCCGGGCGTACCCTTCGGCGTGGCTTCGAGGCCCGCCTGCAGCAGGATTGGAACGACCAGTGGCAGGCCACTGTGGTGTACACCCGCACCGACGCGCGCTATGCCGAAAACGTCAGCCAGGCCATCGCACGTGGCAACCGCCTGCCAGGTGTGCCCCAGGACAACCTGTATGGCGAGGTGCTGTGGAAGCCGGTGGCGGCGGTCAGCATGGGCCTGGAAGGGCAGTATCGCAGCAAGGTGTATGTCGACGACAGCAACGCTGCCAAGGCGGCGCCGGCCTATGCCGTGTTCAATTGGCGTACGCGCTTCGAGCAGCATGTCGGCCCGTGGACATTCCACCAGCTGGTGCGCCTGGACAACCTGTTCGACCGGCAATATGTAGGGTCGGTGATCGTCGGCGACAGCAACGGGCGTTACTACGAGGCCGCGCCTGGGCGCTCATGGTACGCGGGGGCGGGTTTGGCGTACCGGTTCCAGTGACGGGCTACAGGGGCCGGGTGGCGCCTGCAGCGGCTGCCCAGCCACCGCTGGCAGTGCCGGTAGCGGTAGAATCAGCACCTGATCATACGCTTCAGAGGTAGATGCGGTGGAATTGCAGCAGGGCTTCGTCCTGACCCGGCATTGGCATGACACGCCCGAAGGGACCTGCGTGGAATTCTGGCTGGCTACCGATCAGGGGCCCCGGCAATTACGCCTTGCCCCTCAGGACTCGGTGGCTTTCATACCGCTGGCGCAGGCTGAACATGCCCGGGTGTTGTTGGCCAAAGAGCCAGGTGTACAGCTCAAGCCCTTGCAGTTGAAGGATTTCGAGCAGCGCCCGGTCATGGGGCTGTATTGCCGCCAGCACCGGCAGCTGATGCAACTGGAGCAACGCCTGCGCAACGCCGGCATCGACGTGTTCGAAGCCGACATTCGCCCGCCCGAACGCTACCTGATGGAGCGCTTCATCACCGCCCCCGTGCAGTTCACTGGCAAGCCTGATGCACAGGGCGTGCTCTGCGAAGCTCAGCTCAGGCCGCTGGCAGGTTACCGCCCACCGCTGCGCCTGGTGTCGCTGGACATCGAAACCAGCGAGCGTGGGGAGTTGTACAGCATTGCCCTGGAGGGCTGTGGCCAGCGCCAGGTGTACATGCTTGGCAAACCCAACGGCGACCCGGCGGGGGTGGACTTCGATCTGCACTACTGCGCCGACCGCGCCGAGCTGCTGGTGTGCCTGAACCAGTGGATGGCGCTGCACGACCCCGACGCGATTATTGGCTGGAACCTGATCCAGTTCGACCTGCGCGTGCTGCATGAGCACGCCAAGGCGTTGCAGGTAGCGCTGGCCTTGGGGCGCAGAGGCGCAGCCATGACCTTGCGAAGCCAGGGCGGCGGTGGCCACGTATTCGCCGACGCCCCGGGGCGCTTGTTGATCGATGGCATCGAGGCGCTGCGCTCGGCCACCTGGAGTTTCCCATCGTTCAGCCTCGAAAACGTCGCCCAGACGCTGCTCGGCGAAGGCAAAGCCATCGACACACCCTACCAGCGCATGGACGAAATCAACCGGCGCTTCGCCGAAGACAAACCGGCCCTGGCGCGGTACAACCTGAAGGACTGTGAGCTGGTGACGCGGATCTTCGCCCACACCCGCCTGCTCGAGTTCCTGCTGGAACGCTCATCGGTTACCGGCCTGGCGGTGGACCGCAGCGGCGGGTCGGTCGCCGCGTTTTGCCACTTGTACATTCCGCATATGCACCGCCTGGGGTACGTGGCGCCCAACCTGGGCAGCCGGCCGGACGAAGCCAGCCCCGGCGGCTTCGTCATGGACTCGCGCCCAGGTTTGTACGACTCGGTACTGGTCCTGGATTACAAAAGCCTGTACCCCTCGATCATTCGCACCTTCCTGATCGATCCGGTGGGCCTGGTGGAAGGTTTGCACCGTCCTGACGATGAGCACTCGGTGGAGGGTTTCCGTGGCGGGCGCTTTTCCCGCAGCCAGCATTGCCTGCCGGCCATCGTCGAGCGTGTGTGGCAGGGCAGGGAGGCGGCCAAACGCGAGGCTAACTCGCCGTTGTCCCAGGCACTGAAGATCATCATGAACGCGTTCTACGGTGTGCTGGGTTCCAGCGGTTGCCGCTTCTTCGACCCCCGGCTGGCCTCGTCCATCACCTTGCGTGGGCACCAGATCATGCACCAGACCCGGGCGCTGATCGAGGCCCGGGGTTTCGACGTGATCTATGGCGATACCGACTCCACCTTCGTCTGGCTCAAGGGTGCCCATGCCGAGGAAGACGCGGTGCGCATCGGTCGCGAGCTGGTGGCCGAGGTCAACCAGTGGTGGCAAACGCACCTGCGCGAAAGCATGGACCTGGATTGCGCCCTCGAGCTTCAGTTCGAGGTGCATTACCGGCGTTTCCTGATGCCCACCATCCGTGGTACCGACGAGGGCAGCAAGAAACGCTACGCCGGGCTCAGGCAGCGGGCTGATGGCACAGAAGAAATGGTGTTCAAGGGCCTGGAATCGGTGCGCACCGACTGGTCACCGCTGGCCCGGCAGTTTCAGCAGGAACTCTACGCACGCGTGTTTCGTGGTGAGCCGTACCGTGATTACCTGTGTGACTATGTACAGCGCACGCTGGCGGGTGAGAACGACGAGCTGCTGGTCTATCGCAAGCGCTTGCGGCGACCCCTGGCCGACTATCAGCGCAATGTCCCGCCCCATGTGCGTGCCGCACGCCTGGCCGACGACTACAACAAGCGCCTGGGCCGCCCGCTGCAATACCAGCGCGGCGGCTGGATCAGCTATGTGATCACCACCGCAGGCCCAGAGCCGCTGGAAAACCTGCAAGCCCCCATCGACCATGATCATTACATCAGCCGGCAGTTGCAGCCGGTGGCTGATGCCATCCTGCCTTTTGTCGGCGACGACTTCGCGCGGCTGATCGACCATCAACTGCTGCTGTTCTGAACGGGTAGTAGATAGCTAGCCGTCGGCATGCCCTGAACCTGCACAAACTCTAGCCTCAACGCCATCGCGGAGGCACAGATGCAGGGCAAATCCACTTCACCTTCGAATGCGGTCGACGCGCTTGCCATCGCGCAAGCCTGCCAGGACCATTACATTGCACAGCGGCTGCCGGCATGGATGGCGAAGCTGACGGTGGCCGACTACCGGCTGCTGAGCCAGGCACTGTCGCAGTTGCTGGCTTGCCGGGAAGGGCTGACGCAAGCCCTGGCACAGGTGCGCAACCTGGATGATTTCAGCCGGCCTTTGCTGCAGCAGGCGCTGGCCCGGTTTGGCACCCTGGATGCCGACCGCGTGTGCCTGCGGCAATGGTATTACTTCACGTCGCCGACCATCAGTTATGTGACCGGTCGGCTGCCAGTCGCCGACAGCGATTACTACGATACGCCGCTGCTGGAGGCAGCGCTGGGCAACTTCACCGAGGCCGAGCAGCATGATCAGCCCCGCAAGAATTGCCTGGTGGATGCGCTGGGCGCCACGCGTACTGAGCTATCGGCAACGGCCTTCGTCAGGCTGTGCCGCACGCTGGACCTTGGCCAGCAGTACCAGGCGCACCTGGCGGGTGTTTTTCAGCCAAGCGTGCGTGAGCTGC
Organism: Pseudomonas sp. p99-361; assembly: GCF_003935475.1. Taxonomy (NCBI): domain Bacteria; kingdom Pseudomonadati; phylum Pseudomonadota; class Gammaproteobacteria; order Pseudomonadales; family Pseudomonadaceae; genus Pseudomonas; species Pseudomonas sp. p99-361. Next base: position 14,491 of record NZ_RHQO01000027.1, read on the forward strand.
TGGTTAGCCGCCAACGCTATGGCATGCTGGCCGATGCGCTTGCGGCCCGCGCACAGGGCGTGTTGAGCGCGGCCCAGCTGCACTGGGTGGTGCAACTGTGCATGCATGACACGCTTGGCACCCTCGCGGGATCGCCGGTCAGCGTCCGCCGGCTGGAACTGTTTGGTTGCCGCATGCAGCAGATCGTGGTGCTGGATGTCATTGCCGAGGGGACGTTCTACAACACCAGCAAGTACGTCCTGGTGTATGTACCTGGCGACCCCGCAGGCCCCTGGAGCGTGTGCAACGACCTGGAACACTACGCCCGCCGGGTGCTTGGCAAGCGTTTGCGCAAGAACGACTACCGGCGTTTCTTCAGCCGCTTCGTGCGCCGTCGCGACAGCCAGCGGTTTTTCTCTGCCGTGGGTGAGCGGCTCGACGATGTCACCCACTGGGCGACCCGCAGCCTTGATGAACAGACGCATGCCTATGGTTTACCGCTGTTCGATGCCCTGGCTGATGACTGGATTGGCCAGGTCAAGGATGACGCGGCGATCATCGCCCCGCCAGTGGCGATGCTCGATCGCCAGGCTCAGGCCGAGCATGCCCGCCGTTTACAGGCTGAAGGGCAAACCCTGCTCGGCATCGCAGGGCTTTTCGTGCCCGCAATTGGCGCGGTGATGCTGGGTGTGATGGCCTGGGAACTGCTTGAGCAAAGCTTCCAGGCGGTCAGTGACTGGCAACAGAATGAACGCAATGCTGCGCTGGCCCACCTGCTGAATGTGGGCAAAGGGTTGTTGACCGTCGGTGCAACCGTTGCTGTTGTCGCGGCGGCGCGACGTGCCTGGAGCGTGGTAGACCCACTGGTGCCGGCGCAGCTGCCAGGTGGCGAGGAAAAACTGTGGAACACCGACCTGGAACCCTACCGTTGTGGCACCCCGCCGGCTACTGCGGTGCGGGACGAGCAGGGGGTGTATCGCCTGGCCGAGCGCTGCTGGATCAGCATGGACGGTCACTGGTATGAAGTGGCGTGGCGCAAGAACGATGAACAATGGCAGTTGCTCCCTTACCAGGGCTATGCCCCCTTGCTCCGCCACAATGGCGCCGGTGCGTGGCGGCTGTGGTGCGAGCAGCCCGCCGAATGGGCAGACGCGCGCCAGCTGTTCCGCCGCCTGGGCAAGCCCTACAGCGACCTCGATGACCTGCAGATCGACCAGGCGCTGGCCATCCACGGGCTGGACGACCAGCACTTGCGGGCATGGCATGTGTATGGCCGAGCACCTGAGGCAGCGCTGGCTGACACGGTGCAGCGGCTGCTGTTCGCTGGGCGGATCCACACGTTGGTCGGTCAACTGCGCGAAGGTGGCGCCACCGCCGATCAGCAATTGCTGGCGCGGGTGCTGAGCCTTCCCCGGGCGGCAGGCCTGCACGGGCGCGCGCTGGCCGAAGTGGCCTGGGCCGGGCGTCGGGAGCTGCTGCAAGCCATGTACGAGGAGCACAACACCGGCCCGCACACCCCTTGCCCTTTGCAACGGGCCTTCGCCAGCCTGCACCGCCTGGCGGCCAGGGAAGTGATGCGCAATGCCAGCGAGGACGACCTGCAGCACCTGCAAGAGACCGGGCGCGTGCCGCTGTTCATGGCCGAGGCGGCCAGGCTGCAGGTTACGCGGATTCGAACCGCGCGGGTCTTCGAGGCGCTGCGCATCGATACCCCACAGAATCTCGACCTGGCGCGGGTTGTGCTGAACCTGCTGGGGCAGGTGCCGGGGGCCGGAGGGCCAGGCTGGCGATTGTTCGACGGTGAGGCCAGCGAGCCGCTGCTGACAATCGAAGGCGCGGGCCCAACCTTCGATCTGCTGCACCAGCATGGGGTGTTTCGCTTGCACGACCGTGCTCAGCCCAACGCCGGTGCTGCCGGGGAGCTGTTCGAAACACTGGCGGCGGCGTACGACGCCGAGGCACGAGCGGCCAGCCGGCAGCCTGCTGTGTTCGCACCCGCCCTGCGCCAGGCGGTGGCAGACCTCGCCTTCAACCAGCGGCCAGCCGTGCTGGTCGCCCTTGGCCTGGGCCAGCGCCGTGGCGCCTTCGTGGCACCGCTGCGGCTCGCTGACGGCCGCATTGGCTACCCCATGGCCGGCGGCAGGTTATGGGCTGCGTTCGGGCGGCTCAGGCCGCGGGCGCTACAGGCACGCCTGCGCGACCTGTACCCGGCCTTCAGCGACGAGCAGGTTGGCCAATGGTTGGCGTCAGCCGATGCCCGGGCCAGGTTGAACGGCCTGGAGGCGCAATACCGACAGCTCAATAGCCACCTCGACAGGTGGGTATTCAATGCTGTTGCCACACCTGAACTGACTGCCCGACGTGAATTCAGAAAAGGCTTGATCGACTGCTGGCGCTTGCTCGTTCCCGAGTTGCAGGACCAGGCATCTGTGCAGGGCGGGCGCTTCATGCTGACCCAGACCCGCAGCCGTTTGCGCCAACTGCCTGGCCTGCCGGCCCAAGTGAGTTTCGCGCACGTGTCTATACTGGCCTTGCGCGCCATGCGGCTGGAGCAGGTGCCCGACGATTTCCTGCAGGCGTTTCCCAACTTGCGCAACCTGGAAATCACCAATTGCCGGCTCAGGCGCCTGCCGCTGCCTCAGATGCTGGCACAAAGGCTGGAGGTGCTCGACCTGTCAGGCAATCAGATCGCGCTCGACGAAAGCCAGGCGCTGGTCCTGGCCGGTTGCCGCTCCCTGGTGTACCTGAACCTTTCGGACAACCCGTTGCGCCGGGCATTTTCCGTGTTCGCCATGACCGAGCTCAACGCCTTGCACCTGTCACGCACGCAATTGCCGGAGTTTCCCTACGGCACGCTGGACGCGCCGCAACTGCACACGCTGGACCTCAGTGGCAACAGTATTTCAGTGCTGCCTGACGACCTGCATCAGTCACACCTGTGGCGCGCGGGCCGGGTCGAACTGTCGGGCAACCTGCTGGCGGCTGCATCACAGGCGTCTTCCAGCTGGCATTGGCTCGAGGCGAGTCGCGTGCCGTATCGGTTCCGTTATCTGGACCTGGTGGCGGCAGAACGTCGCGATGAAATGGCCGCGTTGTGGGTTCATCTGGAAGCCGATGAGGTATCGGACGACTTCTTCAAGACGTTGTCCGTACTGACCACCTCCGGCGCATTCAAGTTTTCCTCCACCGCTTGCGCGCTGGCAGCCCGGGTACTGGAAATGTTCGAAGCCATGAGTGAAGACACTGCGCTGCGGCTGGAGCTGTTCAGGCACGCCGCGGCGACGGATTGCCAGGACAACGCCACTGCCCGTTTCGCTGACCTGGAAGTGCGCTTGATGATATGGCGTACGCGCCGCCAGCAGGGTGGGCGCCCCCCGGAGCAGGGCTTGTTGTGGCTCGGCGGGCAGTTATGGCGCTTGGCGTTGCTCGATCAGTTCGCGGCAGAACATGCCCGCCGGTTGGGGGCCGGCAGTGAGTCACTCGAATTCGCCCTGGCTTACCGTGTTGCCTTGCGCACGGCCCTGGATTTACCCGCCCAGCCCGGGGAGATGTTGTATACCGATATTGCCCGGCTGCAGGACACCGACCTTCGTTCGGCGCGTGCCTTCGTGCTGGCAGCGCAGACCCGCGACGGCATGGCTGAATACCTTTCCAGGCAACGCTTCTGGCAGGACTACCTGCGGGGCAGTTTCCCCGATCGCCTGCAAGTGCCGCAGGACATGCATGATGAACTGGAGCGGCTGATGGCGCTGGGCAACCAGGAAGCGCAGGTCGAGCGGCTGCAGATTCGGAATCAGCAGCGTGAGCATGCCCTGCTGTTGCAACTGACCCTCAAAGCCCTGGACAGAAACGCGCCCGGCGACAGCACGACGGGGTAAAACGGCCAGCGCAGCGCTGCCGGCCGCTGGCTATGCGCTATGCTCAGAGCAGGCGGCGATGTTTGCAAAGGCCTCGCCGCCCGGTCACGGAAATCGGAAGTTACCTTTGTGGCAAGCACGCCATGGGCGGTTGGTTTAGGCTCCCGCGTCGGATCTTTCTCCATGATCTGTAGTCTTTGGTTTATCGTGAGAATAAGGAGATATGCATGCTCGTCCGCTCACTGACCCTCGCCACCCTGCTCGCGCTGGCCGGCCCTTTGCATGCCGCTGACAGTGACGCACCGTTGGCCAAGGAACTGGGCAAGGCGCGGCCATTGGTGGTCATTGCGCCGAGCAGCGCCGACCCCACCCTGCGTGGGCTCAACAAAGCGCTCGAAGACCCGGCTACCCAGGCAAAATTCAAGGAGCGCAGCCTGGTGCTGTACAGCGTGGCGCAAATGATGGGCAAACGGGAGGACAAGAACCTCGAGCAGCAAACCACCATGGCGCTGATCCGCGAACTGAAGCTGGGGGCGAGCAAAGGCACCAAGGTGATTCTGGTGGGCAAGGATGGTGAGCGGCATGTGCTCAAGGATGACGAAGACAACACCGCCCTCGATCCTCAGGTGATCTTCGAGGCAGTCGATGCGCTGCCCGCGAGCGAGAAGGCGGTAACCGCACCAGAGCCGGTGGCGGCCGCACCGCAAACCAAGGCCAAGGACAGCAAACCTGCCAAACCGGCCAAGCCTGCCGCCCCGCCCAAGCCGCTGGAAGACTGACCGGGTGCGGCCCTGAGCTTGCTCAGGGCCGTTGCCACGCAGGCCTGGCTCAGTCAGGAGAAGCTGGCGAAATGTGCCTGCATCCGCGCGGCGTCAGCCTGCCGGCCGCTGAACAGTTCGAATGCTTTCACAGCCTGGAACACCGCCATGTTGCTACCGTCCAGTGTGCGGCAGCCCAGCGCCCGTGCAGCGCGCAGCAGTTCGGTTTCCAGCGGGAAGTAGATGATCTCCGCCACCCACAGCCGTGCATGCAGCAGCGCCACTGGCAGCGGCGTGCCGGGTAGCTTGGCCATGCCGACCGGGGTGGTGTTGACCAGCCCGTCCGCATCGGCCAGTGCCGTGGCCAAGTCACCGCCAAGCATTGCCCGCCCCGCACCGAAATGCGCATTCAGGTTGTCGACCAGTGCCTGAGCGCGGGCGGTATCCACTTCGAACAACACCAGCTGTTCAACCCCTTCGCCCAGCAAGGCATGCGCCACCGCCGAGCCCGCGCCGCCAGCCCCCATCTGCACCACCTTGCGGCGGGCCACATCGGGCAGGCCGCGGCGCAAACCTTCGGCAAAGCCCAGGCAATCGGTGTTGTGGCCAACCCGCTTGCCGTCCTTGAGTACCACGGTGTTGACCGCGCCGATGCCGCGCGCTTCATCCGACAGCTCGTCGAGCAAAGGCAGGATCGCCTGCTTGAACGGGTAGGTGATGTTCAGGCCGGTAAAACCCGTGTGCTGCGCAGCGTCGAGCAGGCCGGGCAGGGCGCTGTCGTCCAGTTGCAACTGGTCGGCGTCGATCAGCCGGTACAGATAGCGCAGGGCCTGGGCATCGCCTTCGTGCTCGTGCAGGGCCGGGGTGCGCGACAGTTGGATACCCCGGCCGATCAGGCCAGCAAGGATGGCAGGCTGGCTCATGCTGCACGCTCCTTGAGTAGTTCGGCGAAGTGGCTGATGGCCATGCGGTAGCCGTGGCTTCCCAGGCCGCAGATGACGCCGACCGCGATCGACGAAACGAACGACACGTGGCGGAACGGTTCACGTTTGTGCACGTTGGACAGGTGCACTTCGATGACCGGTACTTCGCTGGCCACCAGCGCATCGCGAATGGCTACCGAGGTGTGGGTCCAGGCACCTGGATTGATCACGATACCGGCGCAGCGATTGCGCGCGGCGTGGATCCAGTCGATCAGTTCACCTTCATGGTTGGTTTGCCGGAATTCGACTTCCAGGCCGTGGGCATTGGCAGTGTCGGCGCAGTGTTGGCCAAGGTCGGCGAGGGTTTCGTAACCATACTGGGCCGGCTCTCGGGTGCCCAGCATGTTCAGGTTGGGGCCGTTGAGCACGAGAATGAGGGGCGTCATGACGGGCTTCGCTTTGTTGTTGTTGGATGTGCCTAGTTTTGTACTGACTGGTTAGTTCCGTCAATTGAGGGGAGCCGCCGTGCTGGGAAAGTGGGCGATTATCGAACCGCGTTCGCCGCCAAGGCGCGCTGGCGCACAGGCTGCACGCCTTACAGAATTGTAATTTTCATGCCACCACCCCGATAACCAGCCCTCTCTACAGTCCCTCGCCACCCTTCGTCGACGAGGACCTGTTCCGTGCTCATCCCCCGCAAGTTCGCCTTGCTCTGCCTGCTGCTGGTTGGCGCCACGAGCGCCCACGCCAGCCAGCGCTTGAGCTTGCCCCAGGCGTTGGCCGCCGCTTTTGCCCAGAACCCGGAACTGGCTGCCACCAGCCGCGAAATCGGCATTGCCGACGGCGAGCGGCGCCAGGCCGGGTTACTGCCCAACCCCGAGCTGGCGTGGGAGGTGGAGGACACGCGCCGGGACACCAGCACCACCACCATCACCCTCAGCCAGCCGCTGGAACTGGGCGGCAAGCGCGCTGCACGCATCGCTGCGGCCGGCGTCGGTCAGGCGATCGCCCAGCTTGACCTGGAACGCCAGCGCAATGGCCTGCGTGCCGATGTGGTCCAGGCGTTCCATGCCGCCTTGCGGGCACAGACCGCGCTGGAGCTGGCGCAGCAATCCCAGGCCTTGACCGCCCGCGGCTTGCGGGTGGTGCAGGGGCGGGTCACTGCCGGCCAGTCATCGCCCGTGGAGGCCACCCGCGCCCAGGTGCAAATGGCCCAGGCCGAGGCCCAACTGCGCCGCGCGCAAACCCAGCGTAGCGTGGCCTACCAGGCCCTGGCGCGTTTGACCGGCAGCCCGCTGGCCAGCTTCGACAGCTTGCAGGCGGCCAACCTTTCGCCTGGGGTCGCGCCCAGTCCTGACACCTTGCTCGCCCGCGTCGAGCAAACGGTCGAGTGGCGCCTGGCCGCCGCCCAGGTCGAGCGTGGCGATGCGGCGTTGGGCACGGAAAAGGCCCAGCGCATTCCCAACCTCACCGTCAGCCTTGGCAGCCAGTACAGCCGCGAAGAGCGCGAGCGGGTGAACGTGGTTGGCCTGTCCATGCCGCTGCCGTTGTTCGACCGTAACCAGGGCAACGTGCTGGCGGCTGCGCGCCGTGCCGACCAGGCGCGTGACTTGCGCAATGCCGTAGCCCTGCGCTTGCGCAGCGAAACCCGCAGCGCCGTCGACCAATGGGTCACGGCCATGCAGGAGGTGGCGGCTTACGACCGCACCATCCTGCCGGCTGCACAGCAAGCCGTGGACACCGCCACCCGTGGTTTCGAAATGGGCAAGTTCGCTTTTCTCGATGTACTCGATGCCCAGCGCACGCTGATCGAGGCCCGTGGCCTGTACCTCGAGGCCCTGGCCACGGCGGCCGATGCACGCGCGCGGGTCGAGCGTATCTACGGCGACCTCGATGACCTGGGCAACCCAATGATCAGCAGGAGCAGCAATGACTAACCCACGCAAGTTGGCCCTTCTGGCAGCCACCCTGGCCGCGTTAGGCCTCGGTGGCCTGGCCTGGACCGGTACGCTCGGCCAGGCAGCCACTGCCCAGCCAGCTGAAGACAGCCATGAGCATGGCGAGGCGGACGCCGCCGAAGGCCATGCAGAAACAGAGCACGACGATGAACAAGGGCAGGTGCACCTGTCCATCGCCCAGATCGAGGCTGCCGGGGTGCAGTTGGTTGCTGCCGGGCCGCGCGCGCTGGGTACAGCCATAAGCTTCCCCGGGGAAATCCGTTTTGACGAGGACCGCACCGCCCACGTGGTACCGCGGGTGCCGGGTGTGGTCGAGGCAGTCCAGGCCGAATTGGGGCAGGCGGTCAAGCGCGGGCAGGTGCTGGCGGTAATCGCCAGCCAGCAGATCTCTGACCTGCGCAGCGAGCAGCAGGCTGCCCAACGCCGCCTTGAGCTGGCGCGCCTGACTTTGCGCCGCGAACAACAGCTGTGGCAGGAGCGCATCAGCGCCGAGCAGGATTACCTGCAGGCGCGCCAGGCGCTGCAGGAGGCCGAAATAGCCTTGGCCAATGCCCGGCAGAAGGTCGCGGCGGTGGGGCCGGCAGGTGCCGGCAACCGCTATGAACTGCGCGCACCGTTCGACGCCGTGGTCGTGGAGAAACACCTGAGCGTGGGTGAGGTGGTCGACGCGACCAGCAACGCCTTCACCCTGTCTGACCTGAGCCGGGTGTGGGCGACTTTCGCCGTGGCACCGCGTGAGTTGGACAAGGTACGCACCGGCCGTACGGTCATGGTCAGCGCGCCAGACCTGGGGGCCCAGGTCGAAGGCAAGGTCAATTACGTTGGCAGCCTGCTCGGCGAACAGAACCGTGCCGCCACCGTCCGTGCCAGCCTGGCCAACCCTGACGGCGCCTGGCGCCCCGGTTTGTTCGTCAATGTTGCGGTCAGCATCGAACGTTTCGAGGCTGCGGTAGTGGTGCCTGAAATCGCCCTGCAAAGCCTGGACGCGCAGACCGTGGTATTTGCCCGTACCGAGCAGGGCTTCGAGGCCCGCCCCGTAACCACCGGCCGTCGCGATGCCGGGCAGGTGGAAATCACCAGCGGCCTGGCCGCCGGAACCCAGGTGGCTGCCGCCGGCAGCTTCGTTCTCAAGTCGGAGCTGGGCAAAGGCTCGGCCGAGCACAGCCATTGACCAGGGGTACGCCTGCATGTTCGAACGCCTGATCCAATTTGCCATCGAGCAGCGCCTGGTGGTGATGCTGGCTGTGGTCCTGATGGCCGCGGTGGGCATTCACAGCTACCGGCAGTTGCCGATCGACGCCGTACCGGATATCACCAACGTCCAGGTGCAAATCAACACGGCCGCACCCGGTTACTCGCCCCTGGAGACCGAGCAGCGCATCACCTTCGCCATCGAAACCGCCATGGCCGGCCTGCCCGGGCTCAAGCAGACTCGCTCGCTGTCGCGCTCGGGGTTGTCACAGGTCACGGTGATCTTCGAGGACGGCACCGACCTGTTCTTCGCCCGCCAGTTGGTCAACGAGCGCCTGCAAGTGGCGCGCGAGCAACTGCCCGAGGGCATCGAGGCTGGCATGGGGCCGATCTCCACCGGGCTGGGGGAGATTTTTCTGTGGACGGTGGAAGCCGAAGAGGGGGCCCTGAAGGAAGACGGCACCCCCTACAGCGCAACCGACCTGCGCGTGATCCAGGACTGGATCATCAAGCCGCAGTTGCGCAACGTGCCCGGGGTGGCAGAGGTCAACAGCATTGGCGGGCACGCCAAGCAGTACCTGATTGCGCCGGACCCCAAGCGCCTGGCGGCCTACAAGCTCACCCTCAACGACCTGGTCGCGGCGCTGGAGCGTAACAACGCCAACGTCGGCGCGGGTTACATCGAACGTAACGGCGAGCAGTTGCTGATCCGCGCGCCTGGCCAGGTGGCCTCGGCCGATGATATCGCCAACATCGTCATCTCCAGCGTGGACGGCACCCCGATCCGCGTCAGCCACGTTGCCCAGGTAGGCCTTGGCGAGGCGTTGCGCTCGGGGGCGGCGACCGAAAACGGCCGCGAGGTGGTGCTGGGCACGGTATTCATGTTGATCGGCGAAAACAGCCGCACGGTATCCCAGGCAGTGGCTGCCAAGCTGGTGGAGATCAACCGCAGCCTGCCCAAAGGGGTGTCGGCGGTGACCGTGTACGACCGCACCAACCTGGTGGAAAAGGCCATCGCCACGGTGAAGAAGAACCTGATCGAGGGGGCCATTCTGGTGATCGCCGTGCTGTTCCTGTTCCTGGGGAACATTCGCGCGGCACTGATCACCGCCATGGTCATTCCGTTGTCGATGCTGTTCACCTTCACGGGCATGTTCGCCAACAAGGTCAGCGCCAACCTGATGAGCCTGGGCGCGCTGGATTTCGGCATCATTGTCGACGGCGCGGTGGTGATCGTGGAAAACGCCATCCGCCGACTGGCGCATGCCCAGCAACGGCATGGCCGCATGCTGACGCGCAGCGAGCGCTTGCACGAGGTGTTTGCCGCCGCCCGTGAAGCACGGCGGCCACTGATCTACGGGCAGTTGATCATCATGGTGGTGTACCTGCCGATCTTTGCCCTGACCGGGGTCGAAGGCAAGATGTTCCACCCCATGGCCTTCACCGTGGTCATCGCCCTACTTGGCGCGATGCTCCTTTCGGTGACCTTCGTACCCGCTGCGATCGCCCTGTTCGTCACCGGCAAGGTCAAGGAAGAAGAGGGCCTGGTAATGCGCACCGCGCGGCAGCGTTATGCGCCGGTGCTGGCCTGGGTGCTGGGCCGGCGCCGGCGTGCATTTGCCGGGGCAGCGGCCTTGGTGCTGTTGTCCGGGGTAATGGCCAGCCGCATGGGCAGTGAATTCATCCCCAGCCTCAGCGAGGGTGATTTTGCCCTGCAGGCCCTGCGTGTGCCGGGCACCAGCCTGTCGCAATCGGTGGACATGCAGCAGCGCCTGGAGCAGGCCATCATCGCCCAGGTGCCCGAGGTGGAGAGGGTGTTTGCCCGTACCGGTACCGCCGAGATCGCTGCCGACCCGATGCCGCCGAATATTTCCGATGCCTATGTGATGTTGCGCCCGCGCGAGCAATGGGTCGACCCCGGTAAGTCACGCGAGGCGCTGATCGCCGACGTGCAACGTGCCGCCGCCAGTGTTCCCGGCAGCAATTATGAGTTGTCGCAGCCGATCCAGTTGCGTTTCAACGAGCTGATTTCCGGTGTGCGCAGTGATGTGGCGGTGAAGCTGTTCGGTGACGACATGCAGGTGCTCAACCGTACTGCCGCACAGATCGCCGGCAGCCTGCAGGGCGTACCCGGTGCGTCCGAGGTGAAGGTCGAGCAAACCACGGGCCTGCCGGTGCTGACCATCGACATCGACCGCGACAAGGCCGCACGCCATGGCCTGAACGTGGGCGATGTGCAGGATGCCATCGCCACCGCGGTGGGCGGCCGCAAGGCGGGCACCTTGTATGAAGGTGACCGGCGGTTCGATATGGTGGTGCGCCTGTCGGAAACCTTGCGTACCGACGTGGATGGGCTGGCCAGCCTGCTGATCCCGGTGCCGGCCAGTGGGGCTGCGGGCACCGGGCAGATCGGCTTCATCCCGCTGTCGCAGGTGGCCACCCTTGACCTGCAACTGGGGCCGAACCAGGTCAGCCGCGAAGACGGCAAGCGGGTGGTGGTGGTCAGCGCCAACGTGCGGGGGCGCGACCTGGGCTCGTTCGTGCAGGAGGCCGAGCAGGTATTGCGTGGCCAGGTGCCGATACCGCCTGGGTACTGGACACGCTGGGGTGGCCAGTTCGAACAGCTGCAATCGGCGGCCGAGCGCCTGCAAGTGGTGGTGCCAGTGGCCTTGCTGCTGGTCATGGCGTTGCTGTTGATGATGTTCAACAACCTCAGGGATGGCCTGCTGGTGTTCACTGGAATTCCGTTCGCCCTCACAGGGGGCGTCCTGGCCCTGTGGTTGCGCGACATTCCCTTGTCGATTTCCGCTGGCGTGGGCTTCATTGCCCTGTCGGGGGTGGCCGTGCTCAATGGCCTGGTGATGATTGCCTTCATCCGCGGCTTGCGTGAGCAGGGGCGAACGCTGCGTGCGGCGGTCGAGGAGGGCGCGCTGACCCGTTTGCGGCCGGTACTGATGACCGCGCTGGTGGCGTCACTGGGCTTCATTCCCATGGCCTTGGCGACGGGCACCGGGGCTGAGGTGCAGCGGCCGTTGGCGACCGTGGTGATTGGCGGAATTCTGTCTTCGACCGCCTTGACCTTGCTGGTATTGCCGGCGTTGTACCAATGGGCTTATCGACGCGAAGAGGCGCAGGAGGGGTAAAGCCCTGGGGCCGCTGGGGCGGCCCATCGCGGCACACCTCCACCCTGCAGGGTGTGCCTAATTGGAGTAACTGTCTTTCTCAAAATTTGAAAAGCCTGCGCGATTCGTTGTGGGAGCGGGCTCTAGGCACCTGCGGCATTCAGCTTGTCATTCGCCGCTCTCACTCCAGACTCTAATCCCCTCTCAAGACACACGCGGCCTTGTGTCGCGATGGGCTGCACGGCAGCCCCAGGATCTCAAACCGAGCCTTGAACGCCTTGGCCTACACCCTCGGCGTTGGGTTCATCATGCAGCGATATCCGGGACGTTTCCGGCAACGCCAGCCCGCCGAGCAAAGCCACCAACGCAATCACCACCAGGTAGAACGCCGGCGCCAGGCTGCTGCCGGTCTGCCCGATCAGCCAGGTCGCGACCAGCGGCGCGGTGCCACCGAACAGCGTATAGGCCACGTTGTAGGTAATGGCCGAAGCGGTGTAGCGGGTCCGGGTCGGGAAGCTCTCCGACAGCAATGCCGCTGTCACCACCCCGCTGCACAGTGCCCCGACCGCCAGCAGAATCACCCCCACCAAGGCCCCCGGCATCGAGCCGGAGCTGGCCAGCCAGTAGGCCGGGAACACGCACAGCATCACCCACAGGCAGGTGAAGCCGATGGTCTTGCGCCGCCCGAACCGGTCCGACAGCGCCCCCGCCAGCGGGCAGCCGATGGCGGCGAACAGCAGGGCTACGGTGGTGACCAGCAGCGACTGCGCCCGGGTCAGGTTGCCGACCAGTTGCAGGTAGGTGGCGAAGTAGGTGGTGAACATGTAGAACGACAACGCCGTCAGCGAAATGAACGCCCCCAGGTTGCGAATGGCCCGGCCGTGGTGGCGCAGGGTTTCCTTGAGTGGCGAATGCTCGTGCTCCTTGCCCTGGGCCACGGCTTCCCGGAATGCCGGGGTTTCTTCCATGCGCCAGCGCAGGTACAGGCCGACCAGGCCCAGTGGCGCGGCGATCAGGAACGGAATGCGCCAGCCCCAGGCAGCCATGGCTTCGCTGGACAGGCTGGCTTCCAGGCTATAGGCGATCACCGCCGCACAGGCGAACGCGGAAAAGGTCGAAACCGGTACGAAGCTGCCGTAGAAAGCCCGCTTGTCGTTGGGCGCGTGTTCCATCAGGTAGGCGCAGGCCCCGGCGTATTCGCCACCGGCAGAAAACCCCTGAAGGCAGCGCGCCAAGGTCAGCAATACCGGCGCGGCCAGGCCGATGCTGGCGTAGGTCGGCAGCAGGCCGATCAGGGTGGTGGAGCCGGCCATCAGCAAGATGGTCAGCGAGAGGATGCGCTTGCGCCCCAGCCGATCGCCGAGGGCGCCGAACACGATACCGCCCAGGGGGCGCAAGGCGAAGGCCACCGCGAACACGGCAAAGGTCTTGAGCAAGGCGACGCTGGAATCTTCGCTGGCAAAGAACTGGCTGGCGATCAGCGTGGCGAGAAAGCCGTACACGGCAAAGTCGAACCATTCGACGAAGTTGCCGATGGCCGAGGCGGCGATCACCCTGCGCAGGGTGGCGGGGGATACCTCATGAGGTGCGGACATGCGGGTGCTCTCCGATTCCATTGGCAGGCATGATGAACGTGGTGCGGTCTGGCCGCGCCATCATTGTTATGCCTGCCAGTAGATAACCGGGCAGCGCAAGGCGCTTTGTCGAGGACGACCTCGGGATACCTGAATCAACCGCCATCGACACGGCGTGTGCCCGGCAGCGCAGCGGGCGCCAGGCAATCAGGCGACAGCGACGCGATTGCGCCCGTCCTGCTTGGCCCGGTACAGCGCCAGGTCAGCCTCGCTCAGCACGGTTTCCGGCTCGCGCCCCGGCTCGCCGTTCCAGTGGGCCACCCCCAGTGACAGGGTCACCGCGCCCACCGGCTGGATCGGCGTTTCCTGCACCGTCACCCGCAGGCGCTCAGCGACCGCGGCGGCCACCTCCAGGCTGGCCCCAGGCAGCAGCATGAGAAACTCTTCACCGCCGGTGCGGCAAAGCAGGTCACCCTCGCGGCAACAGCGGCGCATCAGCTCGGCCAGCCGCTGCAGCACCTGGTCACCGACCACATGCCCATGCTTGTCGTTGACCTGCTTGAAGTGGTCGATATCCAGCACGATGGCTGCAAATGCCCGGCCTTCGGCTTCCAGCAGCGACAGGTTGAGCTCCAGGCTGCGGCGGTTGCCCAGGCCTGTCAGGGGGTCGGTCTGGGCATCGCGGTTGAGCCTGCCGATGCGCGCCTGCAGCAAGTTCAAGCCGAACAGCAAGGCGCGCTTGAGCTCTGCGGCCTCGAAGTACCAGGCCCGCACGCGATGCAAGCGCTCAGCGGTGCCGGGGCGGTCCATCGAGCGGGCACCTGCAGCCAGTTGCCACAGTGGGCGGGCGATGGTCAGGGCCAGCCACCACAGCAGCAAGCAGCCTATCAGGGCCAGCGGCGCGGAAATACCGACCACGTTCAGCACCAGGCGGCTGAGCGGCATCATGGTTTGTGCCAGTGGCTGCTGTGCCACCACGCCCCAGCCGGCGCTGGGCACGGTGGCGAAGCCGGCGACCATCTCCACACCTTGGCTGTTGGTCAGCTGGCGGGTGCCGTTGCCCAGGTTGGTCAGTTGGTCGATCAGCTCATTGCCCTGCACGACGGTACCCACCCGCTGGCTGTCGGGGTGGTAGAGCAACCGGCGATTGCGGTCGACCACATACAGGTACGAACCGTCCTTGTAAAAGTGCTCGCCGAGAAGGCGGTTGAGGATGTTGCGTTCCCGCAGGTAAAGGCTGCCACCGACATACCCCAGGTAGCGGCCGTTGGCGTCGACGACCGGTTGCGTCAGCGCCACCACCAGGTTGTTGGCCGCCGACAGATAGGGTGTCGACACCAGCGCGCGGCGCTCCTGCAATGCCTCCTGCACACCGGGCGATTGCATCCGGGTGCCGACCATGTGGCGTAGCGGGGCGGGGGATATCGCCAGCAGCACGCCATTGGCATCGATCACGAACGTGGAATTGAACGCCATGCTCTGGCCCAGCACGCGGTCGGTCTCGCGCTGCAAGGCGGCGGGATCGTCCAGTTGCCGGCCTTGCTCGCTGGCGCTGAACGCCAGTTGCTGCAAGGCATTACCGATGAATGCATCGGTGATGCTGGCCAGCTTGGCCGCATACACCCGGTTGGCTTCCAGCGCGTGGTCGATCAGCAATTGGCGCTGCACCCGGTAGCTGGCGAAATAGCTGGCGCACAGCATGACCACGGCAGTAAGGGCGCACAGCACCAGAATGAGTGTGCGTAGATCCAGGCGCAGTCCGTGCTTGGCGTGTGGCAATCCTGACCTCGAGTGTTCGAATAGGGCTACGAAACGTAAGCGACCGTGCCGGCCGCGCTCATGAACCTGCCTTGTCCAAGGCGTTCAGTTCGTCTTGCACCTGCTGCATGCGCTGCTCGGCCAATGCTTGCACCTTGGGGTCACGGGCGGTTTCACGCATCAGGCCGGTGAGTTTGTCGCTCAGTTGCCGGCCAGCATCGGTGTCTTCCAGGGCACGGGCCTTGGCCGGGTCCTGGGTGGCCGCGACAATGGTGGCGAACTCGGCGTCACTGAAATGCTCTTTGCTGTAGAGGCGGAACAGGTCCTGGCGCTGGTCTTCTACCGTCAGGTGCTTGCGCAGCACATCTTCGATGGTGGTACGCGCCAGCCGTGGGTGCTGGCGGGCCAGCAGCCCGGCCATGCGTTCGATGTTGTGGTCGTAGGCATCCTGCAGCGGCAGCTGGGCAAGAATCTGCTCTTCACGGGAGGGCTTCTGGTCGCAGGCGGTAACGGCAGCAATCAGCAACAGCGGCAACAGCAACTTCTGGATGCGAGGCATGGCGTGGCCTGGTCGGGCAGTGAAGGCTGCCGATTATAGCGAGGTCAGCCCTGCCGCGACGAGCCCTGCGATTTGCCTTGTACGGCCGGCTGGGTTAGAACCGTGCACCCAACACTCAGGCTTGAACCTTATGCCGAACTGGACGTTGCAACCTGTGACCCGCGATGCCATTGGCCAAGTGCTGGCGTTTGTCGACAGCGCGCGCCGCGAGCTGTTTCCTGCGCTGGCCAATGCACCGTTGCCCCGGGACCTGGCGCATTTCAGCGAAACCTACCTTGAAGGCGAGGGCTGCTTCCTGGAAGCCCGGGTTGATGAGCGCCTGGTCGGGGTGATCGGCTACCTGCCCTACGACCACCGTTTCAGCCAGCTTGATTATGCTGGCGAGCGGGTAGTTGAAGTGGTGCGCCTGTTCGTGCTGCCGGCGTACCGCAGGCGCGGGCTTGCCGCCGCGTTGTTCGGCGCCTTGCGCCAGCAGGCGCTGCAGGCCGGCATCGGTTGCCTCTACCTGCATACCCACCCATTCCTGCCGGGGGCCATCACGTTCTGGGAGCGGCAAGGCTTCGCTGTCGTGGACGTGGAGCCAGACCCGGTCTGGCAAACCACGCACATGCAACTGCGCTTGGGCTGAGCAGGCCAGGCGCCTGGGCTACCCAGGCTTCTGCCGGTAGCTCAGGGGGCGCGAAAGCGCAGGATGCGTGTGCCGTCCCAGGGGTCGGTGAGGTAATGGCCATGAACACCAAAGGTGTGCAGCAGGCACTCGGGGGTCAGTACCTCGAACGGCGTGCCGAGCGCGACCAGCCGGCCTTTGTCGAGCACTGCAACGCGGTCGCAGGTCAGCGCCTGGTTGAGGTCGTGCAGGGCCACCAGGGTGGTCACCTGCAGGGCTTGTACCTGTTGCAGCAGGCTCAGCTGGTGCTGGATGTCCAGGTGGTTGGTCGGTTCGTCGAGCAGCAGCACCTGCGGCCGTTGGGCCAAGGCGCGGGCGATATGCACGCGCTGGCGCTCGCCACCGGACAACGACCCCCAAAGGCGAGCGCGCAGGTGCAAGGCGTCGAGGTCGGCCAGTGCCTGCTCGACAATCGCCCGGTCCGCGCTGGAGAACGGCGCAATGGCTGACAGCCACGGCGTGCGGCCCAAGGCGACCGCGTCGAACACATTGATTGCATCGAGGGTGTCGGCCTGCTGTTCAACCAGTGCCAGGCACTGGGCCACACGCCGGCGAGGCATGCCTGCCAGTGGCTCGCCCATCAACTGCACGCTGCCGCAGGCCGGCGGGCGCAGGCCGGCCAGCACCTTCAGCAGCGAAGACTTGCCTGAGCCGTTGGGGCCGACGATCGCGAGTGTTTCACCCGCCACCACGTTGAGGTGGACGTCGTGCAGCACCCGTTTGCCGGCCAGTTGCAGGCCGAGATCCTGGCAGCTCAGCGGCGCCAGTTGGAATGCAGCCATGACCGTCATGGGCGCCCCCGGCGGCTGACCAGTATCAGCGCGAAGACAGGCGCGCCAAGCAGCGCGGTGACCACGCCCACCGGTATGACCTGGCCGCTGATCAGCGTGCGTGAGAGGATGTCGGCGGCAATCAGAAACAGTGCCCCGCCCAATGCACTGGCAGGCAGCAGCCGGCTGTGTCCGGGGCCGAGCAGCAGGCGCAGAGCGTGTGGAATGACCAGCCCGACGAAACCGATGGCGCCGACGATGGACACCATCACGGCCGTTACCAGCGCCGCGCAACTGATCAGCAGTAACTGGGTGCGCCGCACCGGTATGCCCAGCGAAGCTGCCGAGTCGGCGCCGAAGGTGAAGGCATCCAGCGCGCGGCGATGCCACAGGCACACCAGCAAACCGAACAGTGCCACTGGCACGGCCAGCCATACTGCGGGCCAGCGCACGCCACTGAGGTTGCCCAGCAGCCAGAACAGGATGCCCCGTGCCTGCTCGGCGGTGGCCGACTTGGTGATCAGGAATGCCGTCAGGGCATTGAACAGTTGCGACCCGGCGATACCGGCCAGAATCACCTGGGCGTTATTGCTGCCAGGGCCTGCCGCGCGGGCCAGCACCAGCACCAGGGCAAAGGCCGCCAGGGCACCGATGAAGGCGCCGGCCGACATGCTCAAAGCCAGGCTGCCCAGGCCCAGCAGGCCAACCAGTACGGCACCGGTCGAAGCGCCGGCCGACAGCCCCAGCAGGTAGGGCTCGGCTAGGGGATTGCGCAGCAGCGCCTGGAGGATCACGCCGCAGGTGGCCAGGCCGGCACCGCAGGCCGCCGCAACCAGTGTGCGGGTCAGGCGATAGTTCCAGATGATCCCGGCGTCGATCGGGTCGACCGGATAACCGGCTTGCCACAGCTGGTTGGCCAGCACCTGGCCGACCACGCGCGGTGCCAGGCCGGTTTCGCCAATGGCTGTGCCGGCGAGCAGGGCCGCCAGCAGTGCGGCCACGGCCAGGCCGATACAGGCTGACAGTCGACTGATCACTGGCTGGCTTTACCGCTGGCAAAAGCGGCCGCCAACGTCTGCACGCCACGGAACAGGCGGATGCCCGCCTGCATGGCGTCGGCGTCGAGGATGATGATGCGGTCGTGTTTCACCGCGTCCATATTGCGGGTTACCGGGTCGCTGCGCAGGAATGCCAGCTTCTTCTGGTAGTCGTCGGCGGGGAAACGCCGGCGGTCCATGCGGGCGATGATCAGCCAGGTGGGGTTGGCCCTGGCCAGGGTTTCCCAACCTACGGTGGGCCACTCCTCGCTGGACTCGACCACATTGCGCACCCCCAAGGTGCGCAGCATGAAGTCGGCGACCCCTTGGCGGCCCGCGACGTAAGGGTCGATGACCAGGTTGGCGCTGGAGAACCAGAACAGTGCCGAGGTGCCCGACAGGTCCTTGCCCGCCAATTGCGCGCGGGCGCTGTCCAGGCGGCCTTTGAGCTCGGCGTTCAGGGCCAAGCCGCGCGCCTGCACATCGAAGATCTCCGCCAGCTGGCTGACGCTCTTGTAGATACTGTCGACCTGGAAGGCCTGCAGGCGGGTGCCGTCGGCACCGATCAGGTTGTCCTTGCCTTCACAGTCCGAGGGCAACAGGTAGGTGGGGATGTTCAGTTCGGCGAACTGTTCGCGCGTACCGACCACACCCTGCGGCCCGACCATCCACTCGAACTGCACGGCCACCAGTTGCGGGCGTTGGCCAACCACCGCCTCGAAACTGGGTTCGTTGTCGGCCAGGCGCGGTACCGTGGCGTTCACGGCCTGGTATTCGGGCAACACATTGTTGAACCACAGCGAGCTCGCCGCGAGCTTGTCACCCAGGCCCAGGGCATAGAGCATCTCGGTGCCGGCCTGGCCGATGGTCACGGCGCGCTGTGGCGCCTGGGCAAAGGTCTGCGGCTTACCGCAGTTGTCCACCGTCAGCGGGTACTGGGTGGCGGCGGCCTGGGCCAGGCCGCTGAGGCTGAGGCCGGCAAGCAGGGTGGCGAAGCGGGGCAGCATGCTGGGCGATCTCCTATCGGACAGTTCACGGAATGAACGCACGGACAGACATCGCCGCGCCCTTGCCAGCGGCAAAGGCAACACAATGGCCAATCCCGGGCACCCCGCCGGTTGGTGAATGTTGGCCGGCAGGTCTCCTGACTGGTGCGTCACGGCCCGGCTCCGGCCTTCCCGGGTAGTACACCCAGTGGCGTCGATGGAGCAGGCTCGGCACTTACAGTTGCGGGGGCAGTTCCGTTTGGCCCGTGTTGGCGGGCCGGGGATTCCCTATTGATTCCGTGATGGAAACCGGCGGCCCGCATGGTAGACCATCGCGCCGCCGGGTGAAAACGCTTTTCAGAAGTACTTCAGCCAGCGGATGTCGCGCCGCCGCTGTTTCAGCCGGGCGAACCAGTGCACCGGCCGGTACAGCGAAGCCGCCAGCAATAGCGCCACGCACCATACCGTCGCGACGCCGTCGAAGCCGAAATAGCTGCCGTGGTTGTTGCCGAACAGCGCCACGCAGGCCAGGTACAGCAGCTTCAGCACATACAGGTGCAGCAGGTAGAGGAACATCGGCGCTGCACCGAACACCGCCAGGGCGCTGATCCAGCGGGCCTGGCCGGCGCGCTCGAATGCGCGCAGCAACAGCAGGCCGCAGCCCAGGGTCAGTGCCAGGAACAACAGCGAAGGCGGGTACTTGGTGAGGTTGAAGAAGCTCATCAGGGTGTGTGTGAGCGTGGGGTAGCTGCTCCACGCGGCTTCGCCATAGCCGTTGAATACGCGCAGCACGAAAAAGCCCAGCAGCGCCAGCAGCCCGCCAAGCAGCAGGCAGCGCTGACGTGGCCCGGCCTGGCTGCCGCGGGCAAACCATGGCCCAAGGCAGTAGCCCAGGGCGATCACCCCGATCCACGGCAGTACCGGGTAGGACGTGCGCAGCCGCAGCGTGTCGTACAACGTCAGCCAGCCGCGGTCATGCAGAATCGCCCAGGGCACGTGCAGGGCAGACCCCGGGGCAAAGTGCAGGCTGTCGAGCAGGTTATGCCCGGCAATGATGACGGCACTCAGGCCGAGCAGCGCCGGGCGTGGCAGCCACACCAGCAACGACAGGGCGAGCATGCTGATGCCGATGGCCCAGATCACCTGCAGGTAGATCACCGTGGGCGGCAGCTGGAACGTCCAGGCAAAGTTGACCAGGGTGAACTCCAGCGCCACCAGAAACAGCCCGCGCTTGAACAGGAACGCCGCGACATCGCCACGGCCCTGGTGCTTTTCGCCATACAGCCAGGCCGAGAGCCCGGTCAGCAGCACGAACACCGGCGCGCACAGGTGCGCCAGGGTACGGCTGGCGAACAGTGCCGGCTCGGTGGTATCGATGGCCATCGGGTCGCTGACCTGGCGGTGCAGGAGGAAGGTTTCGCGCACGTGGTCCAGGAGCATGAACAGGATTACCAGACCGCGCAGTGCGTCGATGCTCTGCAGGCGCTGGTTGAGTTGGTTGGGGGTGGGGCTGGCGCTTGTCATGGAGGGTCGCTAGTGAAAAAAAGCCTGAATGAAATGTTATGTTATATCCATATGGCCATGGGCAGGTAGGTTTTTTGCTCAGCGCCGGGTTGGCTTGTCGCGGTGAAGCTGCGCTACGCCAATCCGGGCTGCTCACTTCAGAAGCTGTAGTCCAGCGTCGCAAAGTAGGAACGTGGCGTTCCCATCAGCCATTGCTGGCCGCTGAACGCCGCCTGCACATATTCGCGGTCGAACAGGTTGTTCACCTGCAACCCCAGTTTCACCTGCGGCAGAACCTGCCAGCCGATCGTGGCGTCGACCACGGTATAGCCTGGGGCGCTCTGGGTATTGGCGTTATCGGCGTAACGTTCATCCACATAGCGCGCGCCCACCCCCACCTCGATCTGCTGGCCAATACCTTTGCTCAGCCACAGGTTGGCGGTGCGCCGAGGCACGTTGGCCGGGCGGTTGCCGGCACGGTCCTGCACCGCTGCGCCCACCTGTTCGTCAAACGCGTCATACCGGGCGCGCAGCAGCGCTGCGTTGGCAGACACCCGCCACTGGTGGGCCAGCGCCAGTTCCACGGTTGCCTCCAGCCCATCCGACGTCTGCTGGCCAGCCTGTTGGGTTTGGTGCGTGAGGGGGTCGTCTACCAGCAGCTTCTGCTTGACGATGTGGTAGGCCGCCAAGGTCCATTCGCCATCCCCGTCCCAGAAACGTTGCTTGAGGCCCACCTCGGTCTGTTTCGCCTGGGTGAGGTCGTAGTGCATCTGGTTGGGGCTGAGGCTTATCAGGTTGTTGACCCCATCCTCGCTGGTGGAGTACTGGCCATACAGCGACAGCGCGTCACTGAGTGCATACACCAGCCCCGCACGCCAGTTGCCACCTTGCAGGCTGCGGTCGCTGCGGCTGGCATTGGTCAGGTTGTCGCGGTCGATGTGGTGCTGGTCGCGGCGCACCCCGGTCACCAGCGACAGGCGCTCAGTGAGTTGCAAGCGGTTTTCGCCGAACAGGGCAAAGGTATGGGTGGTGGACAGACTTTGCGGGCGCAGCGGCGACCCGCTGTGGAATACGCCCGGCTGCGGCTGCCACGGGTCGATGTAGTCACCGCCTACGTCGTTGTAGGGGCTGTTGCTGTCGACGTTGAAGCGCACCTTGTTGTACTCGGCGCCGAGCACGGTTCTGCTGGCCAGGCCGAACAGCGAATGGTCGAGGGTGAAGGTCTGGCGGTCGCCGAACTGCTCCTGGTCGTGCTTGATTTCCAGGTAGCTGCCGCGCAGCAACTGCTGGCGCCCGGCGTCCCATTCATACTGCTCGGCGTTGCGCCAATGGCGGCGGCTACTGATGTAGTACAGCTGGTTGCTGGCGCTGAGGTGGTCGTTGAGTGCCCAGTCGGTGGTCAGGCGGGTCCACTGGTCGTCGTAGCGCTGCACGTCGTTCTGCAGGTTGTAGTTTTTCTTGCGCAGGCTGCTGCGGTAATGGCCGTCGATCAGCGGCGTGCCGTAGTAGTTTGCAGGCTGCGCCGCACCGCGCTCATGGGCCAGGGTGAAGCTGAGGTCGTCACTGGCATCGAAGCGCAGGGCCGCGCTGAGCGCCAGGCTGCGTGAGGGGGTGCGGTCCACCCAGCCATTGCCGGCTTGCTGGTTCAGCGTCAGGCGATAGCTCAGGCGCTCGCTGAGGCTGCCACCGCTGTCCAGGCCGAGTTGCTGGCGGTCCCAGCTGCCATACCCAAGCCGCAGCTGGTTGCGCACCGTACCGGCAACCGGTTTTTTCGGGATGACGTTGACCACCGCGCCGGTGGCGCCTTCGCCGTAGAGCACCGATGCCGGGCCGCGAAGCACATCGATACGTTCGACCATCCACGGGTCGACCGGGAAGGTCTGGGTGCCGGCTCCGGTGAACAGGCGGGCCCCATCGAACAAGGTCATGACCGAGCCGTGCCCGGCAAAGCCGCGGGCGGACAGGCCGGTGCCACCGTCGCCGGGGGAGCCGATGAAGGTAATGCCCGGTGAGCGGGTTACGGCATCCTGCACGGTCAGGTTGTTGCGCTGCTGGATCTGCTCGGCGCTGATGCTGCTGGTACTGGCTGGCGTTTCCAGGGCGCTGAGCCCCAGGCGCGAGCCGGCCTGGGTCGGCGTGGCCAAGTCGCTGGCATGGCTGTCGAGGGTGTCGGTGATGGCCGTGGAGGGCAATGCCAGGGGCTGCGGGCCGCGGTCATCGGCCAGGGCCGGGAGCGTGACGGCCAGGCAGGCCGCCAGGGGGTGAAGCTTGAACATACGGGACATGTCGTTCCACTGCTGCAGGAATGAATGGATCCCGGTGGAAAACACGCAAAGGAGGGCTCCGTACAGGCAGGCGCGCGCACGGATACCGGCCTGCGCCCGCCCACCGCGGGGTGCCAAGTGAAGCCTCAGGCCGGTCTCCGGGCTTGCGAGGGGCATGAAACCTTCACCTTCCCATGCCTGAGCACAGTGGTATCTCGAAGGGTTCGCTCACTTACCGTTGCGGGGGCAGCGCCGGACTTGTCGTGATCAACACGACGCACCGGCTTCCCGTTTCACCCTGCGCGCGGCGGCGTAGGGCACCTGAAACTGGCGCGCATCTGAGCACCTGGCGGTGCCTTCGTCAAGGCAGATCGTGAAGAACGATCAGCGCCCACGCCGCCGCGAAACCCGGGCTTCGATATTCTTGCGCCCGATCAGCAGCGGCGGCTTCTCTGCCACTGGCTCATCGGCCAGCCACTTGTACATCACCAGGCAGTCCACCAGCCCCAGCCGGGCATGGCGATAGGCCTTGGGCAGCCGGCCGACCGTTTCGAACCCCAGCTTGTGCCACAGGGCGACTGCCACTTCATTGGTGGCCACCACCGAGTTGAACTGCAGGGCCAGAAAGCCTTCCTGGCGCGCCAGTTTCTGCGAGTGCTCGCACATCAACCTGGCCACGCCGCGCCCGCGCGCTTGGGCGCAGACCATGTAGCCGCAATTGCCGACATGCGCACCGGGCCCTGCCGCATTGGGCTTGAGGTAGTACGAGCCCAGCAGTTGACCCTCTTCTTCGGCCAGCAAGGTGCGCAAAGGCAGCTCCAGCCACAGGTGGCGGGCCTGTTCGAAGCTCAGGGCCGGGTCGTAGGCATAGGTTTCGCAGGCCTGGACAGTGGCCTGGAAAGTGGGCCAGAAGCGCTCGAAGTCTTCGGCCGTCATGGGGCGGATGTGGATCATGCGGGTTCCTGCGCGGGTTTAGCCGCCCAGTCTGCGGGGCACGGCGCCGTCGCGCAAGGGCGGCGCCGTTCGGGTTCAACCGTTGGCCTTGCCCACTGCATCCAGGGCCCTGGCCGAGTAGACCAGCGCGGCACCCGCGTTCATCGCCACCGCCACACCCAACGCCTCGGCAATCTCCTCACGGGTGGCGCCATGCTTCACCGCTTGCTGCGAATGCACGGCGATACAACCGTCGCAACGGGTGGTTACCGCCACGGCCAGGGAGATCAGTTCGCGGGTCTTGGCGTCCAGATGACCGGTTTTGGCCCCGGCGCCGCTGGCGGTCATGTAGCCGGCCACGGTGTCGGGGGAAAGTTGCTTCAGATCGCCGATGCCGGCCATCAACTGCTTTCGGTAGGCATCCCAGTCCATCATGCTCATCGTCGTCACCTTGGGGTGGTTGCGAATGGAGCTTTCAGGCTAGTCGAAGCGTGGCGAACGTGCGGCTTGTACTTTGGTGCATGCCCAGTCATGCCTTTGGCTACACCATCTGCACAGGCCGCTGGCAACACACGGACTCAGATGTAGATGAACACCAGCAGCAACGCTGCCACCACCGCCCACTTCTCCAGGTAGTAGCGCGTGCGATTGCGCTTTTTCAGCGCCTTGCCGCGTTCCCGGATCTTGTAGATCCGAGTGAACAACCGGTTGATGCCGCCCGTCTTGTCTCCGGCGGTGTTGGGGGCTGCGGCAGCCGCCATGACATTGCGGCTGAACCAGCGGTTGAACGCGCTGGCCCAGCGGTACTTGAGCGGGCGTTCGACATCGCAGAACAGAATGATGCGGTTGTGCTCGGTATTGTTGGCCGCGTAGTGGATGTAGGTTTCATCGAAAACCACCCCTTCACCGTCGCGCCATGAGTATTTCTCGCCGTCTACATCGATGTAGCAGGCGTCGTCGTTCGGTGTGTCCAGGCCCAGGTGGTAGCGGTAGGAGCCGGCATACGGGTCACGGTGACGCACCAGCTTGGCCCCCGGTGGCAGGGTGGCGAACATGGCCGCCTTGACCGTGCCGATGCCTTGCAGCAGTTCGGTGGTGCGTGGGCACAGGGCCATTGCCGACGGGTGGCTTTCGCCGTACCACTTCAGGTAAAAACGCTTCCAGCCGGTTTTGAAGAACGAGTTGAAACCCACGTCGTCGTAGTTGTCAGACTTCTTGATTTCGCCTACCTGCAGCAATTGCCGGCCTTCTTCGCGAATTTCCTGCCAGTGCTCCTGCAGCGGCTTCAGTTCGGGAAAGGCCTCGACCGGCAGGTATGGCTTAGCCGGGTGTTTGGAAAACAGGTACAGAAAACTGTTGATCGGGGCCAGAAAGCTGGAGTGGTCGCCCAGTTGGCGGGTCAGCTTGTGGCGGACCCGACCGCGCAGGTGAACGTACGCGATCGAGAGAACGAAGAGGAGGACGAGTGCAATTTTCATGGACGGTTACTTGTCGAAAATAAGGCCATGCGCCATGGCATAAGCCCGCCAGCATAAACAATCATGTGGGCAGTTTGTACTTATTGTTACGAAACCGTGGGCCGACATTGGTGTAATGCCCTACAGTCGTGCGCAAACGTTTCATGCCCAGGAGTCACCATGGTTCATGATGTACGCCCCAGCGGCAGCCCGTTCAAACGGCTGTTTTTCGCCTTGCCGGTCAGCGATGTCCAGCGCCGCGCTCTGGCCCAGTTCCGTCGCGGCCTGAACCTGCGCAGCGGCAAACCGGTGCCGGCCGCCAACTTTCATGTCACGTTGCTGTTCCTGGGCGATGTGGATGCCGCCCTGGTGCCGGCAATCTGTGCGGCGGTCGATCAACTGGCGCTGCCGGGCAGGGTACCCCGGTTGACACTTGACCGCTTGCAGGTGTGGCAGCGCTCCAGTGCCCTGGTACTGGTGGCGCAGCAGGTGCCAGCAGCGCTGATGCGGCTGGTGTACGGCCTGCAGCAGGCGCTGCTGCCTTTTGCCGGGCAAGCTGACAAGCGCGACTACCGCCCGCACCTGACGCTTGCCAGGGATTATCGCGGCGATTTGCCAGAGGCCGGCAGTGCGCCGGCATTTTTCCTCGGCGCCCCGCACTTCACGTTGTATGAGTCGCGCAAGGGCGCCTACTGGCCGTTGGCGCAATGGCCACTGGCGCCCTCAAGTGCCACGCCTGGTGACTGACGGGTGATTGCCCGCCGCCCTTCAGTCAAACCGGCAAGCTCTGGTAAGGCAGTTCATCCCCTGGGCTGCGTTCGAACTGGCGCTTGTATTCGCGGCTGAACTGCGACGTGCTCTGGTAGCCCACCCGGTGCGCCGTCTGGGCTACACCCAGGCCTTCGCCGATCAGCATTTGCTGGGCCTTGAGCAACCGCAGGCGTTTGAGGTATTGCATGGGCGCCATGTCGGTGCAGCGCTTGAAGTGTTCGTGAAAGGTCGAAACACTCATGTTGGCCCGTGCCGCGAGCGCCTCCACGCTCAGGGGCTCGCTATAGTGCTCGCGCAAGTGGGCGAGGGCGGCGCCGATACGGGCAAAGTGCCCTTGTTGTTCCACCAGCGCCCGCAACACCCCAGCCTGCGGGCCGCGCAGCGCGGTGTAGAGTACTTCACGCACCCTCGCCGGGCCCAGGACCTTGGCATCCAGTGGGTCCTGCAGGCACTGCAGCAGGCGCTCCACACTGTCGCGCATAGGCGCATCCAGTGCTGCGGAAGTCATCGATTGCGGTGTCTGCGCCTGCACGGCAGGGTCTGGCGCCAGGTCCATGCTTTGTACCAGTTCACCCAGCACACCACGGTCGATGTCGACCGCCACGCCCAACAACGGCGCCTCGCGGGTGGCGAAGGTTTCACACATGAAGGGCACCGACAACGCCTGCACCAGGTAGTGGCCGGCACCGTACTCAAGGGTGCGTGGCCCCAGGCGCGCCAGCTTGCTGCCCTGGGCCAGGATCATCAGGCTGGGCTCGTAGATTTGCGGGCTGCTGGCGACATAGTGGTCCCAGCTCAGTACCTGCACCTGGGGCAGGTGCGTAGGCACGAAGCCCGGCCCCATTTTTCAAAGCGATCAAAAAAATCGCCTTGGATTTTAAAAGGTTTTTTCAGAATGACTGCAAACGGAATGTCATAAACAGTTAGCTTCTAGTAATTTTCATCAGAATGATTGGTTTTTTGCACGCCGGTAATGCAAATCACTAGCCGTGGGATAGATGCTGATAGAGGGGGTGTAGAAGAAGGGTAAAGTATTTTTAACAGTATTGGACCCGCTTACAAATCGGTTTTTGAGGCAATGTATGCGAGCAAGGTGGCTCGATCTATCATTGGTAGGTTGGAATGTGGCAAAAGGGGGTGCGATGGCTTCAGTTTATTCTGATGCACTAAGCATTTGGTAAGGCCGTAGTGACCAAAAAGTTTATCGGCTTGGCGGAAAGTTAGATATTTATCTAGAATTCTAGAGATTTTCCGAGCATTGCTTTTTGTGAAGTGATAACCCTTGGGGCCCTGTCGAGGTAATTCCAAGTATGGGGCGAATCCCGAATAGGTGAAGAATTGAGAAAACTGTGGTGTAGATATGTTGTATTTTTCCATGAGTGCAGATGCACTGACCAGATGGCTGCTAGGTTTTTTTTTGTTTGTCCTAATCAAGGTTTCAATCAAAGGGTATACCTCCCTAATGGCGTTTATCTCATAAATGTGTTGGCCAAGTCCCTTTTGCTGAGTTCCCGCGATCGGGCTTATTCCTTTTTTATTCAATTCTTGCCGGAGGCAGGGCGTCGAGATATTCAGCGCTTTTGCAATAGTGTTTGCGGTGGAGTATGTTGCGAAGAAATTATCAATGCTAGTCTTGTCAAGCGCAATGTCCTGTCCTCCAGTGAAGTTGCACGAGGGTAGGGCCCCAGCTTCTATAAGCGTTGCTAGTGTTTTTTTTGAAAGTCTCAGTTTTTTACACGCGTCTTCGATATTGTAATATTGTGTTTTTTTGTTGTTAAGGGTATTGAGTTTTTTTGCATGAGCCGTAACGAACTTTCGCAAAAAAAAGTTTCTCTCGCCGCCGTCTATGTCTGGCCCAGTGATTGGCAGGATGCCTGAGGCTTTTAGTATTCTAGATGTAGCATGTAAATTGCACTTGAGAAGACCACAGGATTCCGTTGTGCCAATATATGTTTTCTTGAACTGCAGGAGTTGTGCTTTGTTAAGTGCGTATCCGTTGCCTCTTAGTTCTCGATAGTCGCATGGCAACAATCCTTTTCTGATAAGATCCTTCAGGGTAATAGGGGCTACGCCTATTTCCACTGACGCTTCCCTGGCTGATAGCCAAGTACCTTTCTCTTTGCCTGTTAAGTGCGGGAGTACGTGGTGGGGTTGTTTGGAATGAAGAACTCGAATTTCCGTGCGGCTAAGCCATTCCATAACAGCATCTTTCTGTTGCTTACTGATAACGTAACGACGAAAAGCTGGCTTGCGAACGCCAACATCCAAATTGCGGAAGCGTTTTAACGCCTTTCGTATGGTCTTTGGCGGCAGTGCTAGTTGAATCGATAGCAGTTGAATGGAAATAAACTTGTTAGAGAATTGCTCAACGTCTTCTGTTGAGAAAAACCACTGATGGCGCGGACCTAAATAAGGTGAGAGGAGTTTCTCTGATACAGCTTCTTGGATGCATATTGCCGATACTGCAAACTTTTCCTGCAAGGTTTTTACAGTGTGTCGATTAACAGGTTGTTTGATGTTTCGCTCATCTGCTGTTCGAAATTCTAGTACCCTTTGCTCCATTATTTCAATTTTACTAACTGGGTATTTGGCGTTGAGTGCAGAGAAGTGCTTTTCATTACTCAGCAGTCTGCGCTCTTTGTGATTTACTGAGAGCCATGCATATATTTGCGACCGATTTAAGTGGAAGCTTGATTTTAGGGGTAGGCTGCCATGATCGGATTCAGGGCAGAAGTTGTGTTGTTGGGTCAAAAAAACTTTAGTGCAGTGCTCCGTTTCCTTGGTTCGGATTCTTGCGAGTTTTGCGCAGATAATGCGCCTTGGAATTTCAGGGTACAAATAGTTTAGATGATTTAACTGCTTTAGAATGTTATATTCGTCACGATCCATTATCGCTAAGGCTAATAGAGTAATGGCTCTTGTTGCAGAGCATTGGCTTTCGTCAGTGCGGCGGTAGCCTAGCAAGTTTAAGTATTTGAATAATTCCTTGAGGCTCTCTGTTTCTCTATTCTTAAAAATACTGAGAAGTCGTTGCTCGAATGTAAAATCTTCGACGCTACAGAGATCGGACTCAGGAAGTTCTGGGCAGCGGCAGTGGTCATCAAGAATCCAGTGCCAAGCTAAATTGTATCCGCATTGAGGGCACTTGCGTAGGTATTTGCGGGAGTGGTACGGGCAATAAAGCGTTAAAGTAAGATCCTTGATAAAATATTCGTGATCGCTAGCTCTGCATTCGGAGCAATATGCGGTTTCCGAGGTTCGGATAAATTCTGCAGGTACCTCCATGCCCGAGAGAATAACTTTAGGTTTTTTTAGCAGCGCAGAAATAGGGTGGTAAAATCCGCTGAGAAAGCTTTCTCGGTCTTCAGGAGTCGAAATCGACTTTGCAATTTCTTGGGGGATTGGGTGGTTTCTGTAAAGCAACGGACCGATGTAGGTGGACGGAATAGACATCAGAGAAAGGTCAGATTTTTTAACTAAACCATGGCGTTTCGCCATGCGCCTCAGTATGCTACTAGGGCTTTCATCTGGGAGAGGTTTAGGGATAAACAGAAATTTATTCATTAGTTTTTCTCCGCGGAGCTGCTAATTGTCAGCAGATTTTCATTCAGATCAAGGGCGAATGGATTTTCATCGGTAAGCCTGTCTGGAAGGGAGAGGCATTCGCATGCCATGTAAAAATCTTCAAGCTTCAATTCATTCGCCCCCTCTCGCTGTAAACAAGACTTTAGCGCGTCGCTGATGATCAAGCGCATGATCTTGAAGTTTCCAGAAGTTGCAACGAATATCGCCGCTGCAATGGATGGGTCATTCAGGTGGACGCCACTTTGGATTGAGGCGATGGAGTACATTGCTGAGTCGAGCTGCTTCAAAACTGTGAGGTAGTCACTGTCGCTGTGACTTTCGTAACTGAAGTTAGTGAGCTCGGCAACGTAAGGGTAACGTTTAGCAAAGGTATCAAGACTGTTGCGGATGTCGCGACATAGCTCGGTTCCAGATAAGATAATCGGAATTCCGGATTTATTCAGCAGCGTGACAATCCAGTTCAAAGTGTCGAGCTTCACCTTCTGGCTTATGGTTGTCACGCAGAGTAGTTGAATTTCATCTAAGAAAATCACCTTTACATTTGCTGTATGTAGGCAGGTCGAGAGTTGTTGGGTTAATTTCACAATAGTCCCCTTGGGTTCCTGGCCTATCAATGTGGTTAGCATGTTTCCTATCAGACCTCGTACAGTGGTGGGGGCAGGAACTTCACAGTAAAAGATTGGGAGTTGTACATAGGTTCCATCATCCCGTCGGATAACAGGGTCGCTGCTGTGATATTTTTCGAAGTATTTACAGAGTGTGGATTTGCCAGAGCCACTTACTCCATAGAGTATGGCGCATAACGGTTCTCCCAGTGTTTCGGTATTCTCAATTGCATTCTCGATCTGGGAGAAAGCGAACTTGTACTGACTGTGGAATACTACCTGACGTTTAAATCGAGCTAGGATTTGTCGAGTTTGAGCGTCCATTTGAGGGGCTCCGCTTGTATTTTTACAACGAATGCTATGGTGAAATTCCGTAATTTTGCATTTGTACACGAACGAACTAGGAGTTGAAGGACGCGGGGGGCGGGTTGAAGTCCGCATCTCTCGGGGCGCTCTGCGTTGCAAAGCGCCGGATTACGCCGAAAATAGCCGCGGGGCGAGTGGTTGTTGAACTAGCTACAAATATCGTTCAGACTTCCACTGGAGCATCGTCTCCAGGCGTCTTGCCATGAAAACGATAGTTTCGGACTTTTTGAGGTTTATTCGGCCTAGGTAGCCTGAGCTTCTGCGGTCGCTCCAGGGAAATGCGTTCCTTGGTTTGGTGATATTTTCGACGTTTGGCTGAAGTTTTGAGCTCCGCCAATTCTCGCAGTATTGCAATACGAGCCTGTCGGGCACGGCCGGAATCAAAGTTCTGATTATTCGTCCGCAAACGTTTCACCGTCTCTTGATGCAGATCGAGCGTCAGACCTTCCTGATAATCAGGATCTACGGCCTGCAGTTCCATCAGCTCATCCGGATAGCTGGGATGACTTGCCCACGCTTTCCCTAGGTCGCTTGGATCATAAAAAACGACCAGTTTTTCGACCTTAGGCTCCCGATTGGCGAGGTAAGCCACAGCCGGCCCAGTCCAAAACAACGACTTGTGGCGAAGTCGACCCTGCTGTGCGGATGCGGTAAATGCCCTGAGAAAAAGGTGATGCAATTCTGAGAGAGAGTGCCGTCTAGGCGGAAACATTGGGTTTTGAGCTGCTTCCCATGCCATTCTTGGCGAAGTATTAAGGCTGCTGTGAGTGCGCTCACAGTACACCTCTTTTACCCAGCGGCTAAAGATGTCGTCCAGTGCCTTGAGGGTCAAACAGGCGTGATCTTCGGAATGGTAGTCACCGCGAGAGACTATGTTTGAGAATGTAGTGCCAGGCATTACATGGGCGATCTCTTTCGACCAAACCCCAAAAAAAGCCTCAATATGTGGCTTTTGATTGCCAGTACCTGGCTCGCAATAACAAACTTCCCCGCCAAGCATGCCTATGATTCGGCGCAGGTTATCCCCAATGAATTCGGAGCCACTGTCGAATACATAGCGTTCCGCCACGCCTCCGAATGGGTTATCCGACGACATTGATAACTTCAGGGCTTTCAAGGTCGTATCGAGCGATGGCGGATTAAAGCCGATGGTCCAAGCGATCGGCATCCGCGTCGATATTTCAAGAAAGGCGGTAAGATAAGGCCGGCCAATGACCTGATTGTCTTCATCCACAAGCAAAACATGCATCTGTTGAGTGTCACCCTCCACCAACGAAAACAATCGAGTGGGCCGGGGCCGCTTGCGCGTCCATCCGTGTTGCTTCTGAGCGTACTTGCTACCCTTCTGAGCAACTGTGCGTTCATATGCATCATGCTCGAGGAGAATGCGGTTGAGCGTCGAGGGTGATGGGACTTTCAGCCTGTCGTGAGAGGGGCGGTTGTCGTTGGCTTCATTCAACGCCAGAGTAATGGCATCTATTAACTCAGTCTTAGAGGCAGGTTCCGGCACCAGGTAAAGCACGTCCATCTGTTGCTGGATGATCTGTTGGACCTCCCGAGGCTGACGTTCAAGGCGATGCTTGGACTTTTGGCGCTTGCGCGGAATGAGCGCGGTTGGCATCAGACCGGAGGTACAAAAGGCTTGGATCCAGCGGCGCGCCGTGCTGAAACTGGGAATGCTGATGTCGTTGATACGTTTCGCCAGCTCACTGATTTCTAATGTGGCACGACCTTTGGGCATATGCCCGTGGAAGCGCGCCATCAATCCTTGTACATAGTGCAGGCGACGATCAAAATCCAAGAGGTAGCGCTTGGGCAAGCCGGCCAGGATTTTTTGTGGGTCAGCAATAAGTGCTGCTTCCTGGCTCTTGACCAAATCTCCGCGTTTCATTGCTCTGGCCAAGATATCAACTGTCTGACGAAGCACAACCCTTTGTCCTTCTGTCGCCCGCAGTTGTACCGTGTCTTGTCTGACATCCAGCACTTGGAATCGCTGACCGCGATAGCGGTAATGCTCGCCGATCTTGAAATCAGAACCGTTCATACCGACCTCCCGTACACCATTGATTGTGGTGAGAGTTTTTGGTCGAGGCGCACATGCAGGCCACCCGAGAAAATGGCTTGATAGATGTTCGCCGTGCAAGCGCCGTTGGCGAGAAGCGTTTCTATTGTTGCCCGTTGGTCCTTCAGGCCCATGACATACTTGCAAACTCTTTGCGCCAGCCGCCGGTTCGCTCCAAAACTGTAGTAGTAGAGACTGCGCAGATTTGACGTCAGCAGGGGGCTGGGCAGGTCTTCAGGTGCGAGCCAGACGACCGTGTTGCCCTCATCTAGCAGGCGAAGTTTGAGCTTTTGCCACTCGCCTTCTTGCTCATGGTGCTGAATATCGTATGGAATGACTTTCAAATACGATGAGGATCCATCATCGAGTTTGACTAGGAAATCTGCCTTGAAGTGTATGCCGTCAGCTTGCAAGATTGGCGGCCGACATTCATAAAAGCTTACATGATGGCTGTATTCGAGATGGATACAAAGGTCCGCTTGTATCAGATTGCCGCAAGCGATCGGGTGGCCAAGCTTTCGAGAGGGGAAGAACGTAACACGGCTGCCCGGGCGCCCTTTATTGAGAGCTTGGCGAGGCGCTTTCTGAACTTGAGATGAACTGGATACGAGCATGATGACGCCTCCTTTTTTGGAAACGTGGCGATGGGGTCAAATCGAATAGGCTCAGCATGCAGTACGGCGCCGTAAGTGTCTTCGATACGACTGAGTATCTGAAGCCGAGCCTGATCAGTCAGTGGGCTTGTAGAAGAGCGAAGCCCTATACACTCAGAATCAGTGGAAAGTGTATCGGGTGGGGTGGTGATACCACATCGGCGTCAGATCGGGTTTACGATCCGGGACGCTGAAAAATACAATTTTCTGGCTTCCCCTTGCTCCCCTGATTCGGATCATGCGTTGCAGACTTGGGAAGGGCGAAAGCCGTTCATCAGCTTCTTGAAGTTTGTTGGCCTCGAACAACCTCATTGAAAGAGTCCTGCAAATCGCCACGTCAACGGAGGGGAAAGAAGCTACCGACCAACTGCCTCCTCGAACTCGGCAGCGCACCATAAAAGTCTTGGATTTCGACGTAAAAAACCACTTCAGGGTTAAAGGCGAGTTCAGCCCTTTTTGAAGTGAATAATCTCTATAGGTTGGAAGGTACCATCCGCCAAGTTGCATGGATGGCCTTGATGAGAACCCTCGGTAGATGGATCGCATGAGCGGAACCTCCAATTGGACCTAGCAGGGTGGGGAGGGAGGCTAGGCCGGAGAGCAAGAATGCGCCCATACGTAATAAAAATCTTGAATCGTTTCGTGGCAGGTTAGGCGGAAGGTAATAAAAATACTCAGGATAATCATGAGGTTATAGGTAGCAGTTTTCGCATCGGGAGCTGAGGGCCGCATCCTGTCCCGGGAGGGTACTGATCACCCGCCGGTAATAACGATTGATAAAAGCTATTTTCAAGAAAATCATATGCTTGCAAGAGAGCAGATTTCGCATTGCTCGCTGATGACTTGGGCGCGTTTGTTCCTATGGATGCATTCTTATGTAATAGGGCCTAGACTCTCAAACGGGGGATTGTGGAGTGGAGGTGACAAGTGTCGACACTTTCGATTACCGCCATCAAGCGCTGCCGCATGCGGTTTATGGGTGCATATCTTTTCGATCTTTTGCGCGCAAAAGATCGGAAAGACTTCGCCTACCAGTGTGATCGTCTCTATCGTCCTGATTTTTACGCGGGGTTGCGCCCCGACGAAGCTAAGGCTGTTCACCTCAATCCGAAGTGGCTTAAGTTGCTGGATGACGGAATTCAGTTGCGGGAATGCTGTGTCAAGAGATTGGTAGAGGCCAAGCCGGAACTGGATCGAGTACTCAAGAATCCGCTTTGGGAGGTACTCGAATGGGACGATTGCGATCCCTGTGCCTCCATCCATTACCTCGCGTCTTTGAAGACTCTCACCCGAGCATTGGAGGGTTCCACTTATCGTGACCGAATGAACGCAAGGATGAGGTGGGCGATGGGAATCCCCGACTGGGAGCGGCTCGCTTTTCCATTGGCCCTGTTAGATACAGTGAAGTATTCCTCGCAGAGAAGTTGGCTTAATAAGCATTTTTGCAATTACCTAGCTTTAGCAACTCTCCACCCTGCCTATCATGGGTGCTATCGGGACCTGTGGAAGCTGATTGATGAGTGGTTGTCTGCAAGAAAGCCACTGCGGGGGGCGACACCCGCACTGAATTGGCCCGTTGACATTTTGGCTTTTAACAAACGTCGAGAAGTACTCAAACAGGGGCGCGATTTTTTAGTCGAAAGCGGCTGGCTGCCTCCAGAAGACGGTTCGTATCAAATTCACGCTGCAATGCTCTGGTGTATCTGTCTGGGCGGCAAGCCCCTCATGGACAGGTTCATGAAGAGCATTCTGAGAGGCGTTAGGCGTTGCCCTGACTGGTTGCGCCGAATGATGCGAGAATTGGACTCTCGTCTGAACGTTAAGTGTTCTTAGCTTGCCGGCTGGAAGGCATCTCCCAGATGCAAAAAACCGCCTTCATAGGCGGTTTTTTGCTGACCTAGGTTTTAGAGCCTTGGTCAGCAGCATTACTGGATGCAACCACGCAGTGGAAGCGTAAATAGCGGTTTAGCAATCGTCAATCTGACAGCGCTCGCACTTCGCGGAGCGACAATGCGAACACCGGCCTGCGTTCTGTGGGATTATCGGTCTTTATTAAAAGGCAATACTACACCGCTTACATGGTGCGTGGAGGCTTGTCGGTTCACCGTACTCTTGAGCCTGGCTAAGTGTGTCACTGTTGCTTTGTTGGTCAGGTAGTTGCGAGGAAGACCGGTCAGATTCTCCACGTCGTGGGCGGCCAAGCCTACGTAGCCCGCTACCGATTCCAGTGGCAAAACGCCAGAGGATGCAAGAAGCTCAATGGTGCGTTTGAGGAGGCGAACTTGTTCAGGTGCGCGGCCATCGTCACCTGGCTCAGCTTTCACGCCCCATCGCGCGGAGCGACGCTTGAACAACAGCGATTTGGCATCGTCATCAATGACCTTAAGTGCCCACAGTCGCATCACCATAGCCGCAACCGAGACCCCCCATCGCTGCTTGTGCAGTAGGAGGCTGTCCAGGGTAACCGGTGTTTTTACATCGGCTGCAAAGGTTTCTGCTGGTAGCAAGAACGCGCCGGCGAACCGATGCGCTTGATCTTCCATGAGTTTGTAGCGATGGGGGTCCGTTGAGCGCTCAATCCCTTTGTGGAGGATGAGGTGGCCAAGTTCATGCGCCAGGTCGAAGCGGCTGCGAAAGCCATTGCCTTTGTCGGCCGACAGCAAAACAAATGGACGGCCAAGCGCATGACTCCAGGCCGAGAGGCCTTCGATTGTGGCCACACCAGTTTCTTCGCGCACGACGATCACACCGGCACCTTCAACGGCCAGAGCAAGGTCTGGGATCGCACGACGGCCAAGGCCCCAAAGATCTCGACACTCAATAGCCGCTTCTTCAATGTCACTGCTACTGATCTGTTCGGGGTCAGTGAACGATCGGGTTGGCAGATTCACTTCAGGAAAATCCACAAACTCACCCAGGGACAACACCACGTCCTGAGCCCATTCTAGTCGGGCTTCCAGCATCGTACGTGCAGAGGCATGAGCGGACGCGTTACTGCGAAACAGTGGCAGCGAGCACTTCTCAGGCAACGGACGCGTGAACCACTCCGGGCTCACACCCACAGCTGCAGAAAGGTTCGCGAGCGCTTCCGCCTCAGGAGCCTGCAAGCCGTTTTTCCATTTGCTGACCGTAGCAGGGGAAACCCCGACCATGGATGCGAGCTGTACTTGAGACAGTGCACGCGCAGCGAGCGCCTGTAACAGGCGCTCGGGTTTGAAGTCGATGATTCCACGGCTCATGATGCTGTTTGCCGTTCCGTGTTGAGCAGCTTCGTCTTGAGTTTGGGTTGAGCCAAATCCACTTGTTTCGGTGCCTCATCATAACGAGAGAGAAAGAGCCCCAGTTTCTCGCGGAAAAGCCAGCCTTCCATTTTTTCGTCTGGCACTGCGATGTAGATCTGGGTTGGTTTCTCAGGATGGATCTGTAGCGAGCCGCTGAAACACGCCACGATAAAAAGGGTACCGGCGTTGACTTCCACTGGGTCAAAGAGAGATGGGAGCAACAGATGCTTCATTCCCTTGTTAGCCTCAGCAAGCTTGCGGCGGGTCACGCTGCGGTTGCTGTTGTTCCAGGCCGACTCCGAAATATTGAGACGGCTCAGTTGGAGAACACCAGACTTACCCACCACCACTCCGTTGCCTCTCAACGGAACCATCTCGGCATTCGCGGCGAGCAATGCTTCGTTGAACGTTTCGTTCATCTGGAAGTGGCGCATCTGGCCCAGCGCACTCTTCCGATGCCCTTTTGCCAGATCCTTGGTCTTTGAGAAGGCTCGCATAGCGCCCGCCTCAAGAGCGTCCTCGATACCCATAAGCAGGTCGCGCGGAATGTTGGCCATGATCAGGTCGGGGATGGTATGAGCTGGGTTTTTAGTCATTCTTTGTGGGCTCTGGTTTCGATATTCGGGATTTTACCTTAAAAAAATTTCGTGTAAATGGGTCTTATGCTTTTAGGCTTTCTTATGGGCGTGATTGGGGCGGAATCTATTGACGGGGGAGCAGCTGAAAACACAATCAGGCCTGTTGGTCCCAAACACCTTCGTTCTGCTGGTTCTGTTGACCATCGGGCAGTGTTTGCTGGGTCTTGAGATGGCTCTCGGCTAACAATTGTTTCTGCTCCCTATAAAGCCCAATCAGTTCTCGTTGGGTTTGCAGGAGCGACGCTTTGAGGCTCTGTTGCTCCTCCTTCAGCTGTTGAATCTGCTGCTCGTCATGCTGGTGATTGAGCACGGCCGGTAAATGCGGCTGATCGCGCTCCTGGTCTAGTAACGCTTCTAGGTGACCGTTGCGCTCACTGAGGGCATGGTTGGTGATTTCCTTCTGACTAAGCATTTGCTGCAGGGCTGTGCATTGGTGCTCCAGGCTGATCTTCTGCCTGTTAACGTTTTCCAGCGCAGTGCGCTGATCGGCAAGTTGTTTTTGCAGGTTGGCAATCAGCTCCTGACTTTGAGCTTCGGTCGGGGTGAGTTGTCGCCCTGCCTCGTCCGCTTGGGGGAGCTCGGTAGCGTTCCGCAGCCGAGTTTCCTCGAGGAGGCGCTTGGCTACGATCTCCACGTAGTGAACGAGTTCGTCGCTGAGCGCAGAGACGGCCGTCGGTAGGTCTGCCGTAGTAAGCTCTTTGAGGTAACGCTGGATGGTTGTCTTGGAGCCGGTGTTGCCCAACTCGACACGAATAGCATCAACACTGGGATGCACGCCGCGGGCGAGGAGCGCTTCGCGAGCGATTTGAACGACTGCTTTGTTAACTCCTGCGCGGGGCATGGCCGCTACTCCTGTGCTTTCCGCCTGTCTTAAGAGTATGGATTTATCGAGGTAAAAGCGCTCGTGTGAGCTTGAAGGCAGCAGCGTCAGCGACGCAGTAAAGTAGTCCCCAAGGTGACAAACGGTTTTCATTGCGAGCCAGAGGAGCGTCGCAGCTGCCAGCATCGCAAGAGAATGGAAGGCGACTGCAGTACGGGATGTTGTTGAGGTACTGGCAAGCGTCCATCGGCAATCAATGAACGGGCAGGAGAGGCGCTTGTCAATCACGGGGAGCTGATGGCGAAGCGCGGGCTACTGTCAAAGTCAGTGATCTCTTAACCGTTCACTTTCAGGTGTGCGTCCGGCGAGTGTGCGCGTGGGGAGTCATGCCAGAGTGCGTTGGCCATTCCGCTTGCTCCCGTCGTGTTGTTCAGAGCCCTGATGACTAGGGCCGGCTGGAGCGGAAGAGCTAGCCGCTTGGCGGTTCAAGCCCGTAGTGTGGTCATTTAGGATGCCATTATGAGTCAAATGTTGCAGTGCGCAGCCGAAGCCTCGTCGGTCGCCGCGAGCAACACCCCCCCTCGATGACTGCAGGGCAAATGTGCACATTTTTTTGCACAGATTCCCAGCGGCTCTAATGCAACAGGGGCGGGGCCTGCGTCGCTATCCCACAGACGTATTGTGAGAAATTTCTACACATTTTTTTGCAGATTTAATGTGTGTTTGCGCGGGGCATTCCAGGGGGAGTCGAGAACTGGCTGAACCATGATGCGATCACCATTTTGGCTCCGATTTCCTAAATTCTCGCATCTATGGCAATAGCCGCTATTAGAGGTGTCATCTCGGCCCGCTGATCACGGTACAGTACACGGCACAGAATTTGCGGGCGCTTATCTGGCGCGGCAGGCCAAGAATCAGGATCGGGTAGATGAGTGGGAAATTCGGGGACGGGGTAAGACGCTATTGGTGGGCACTGGTAGCCGGTTACCGGGCGACACAGCGATCCTTTGCAGCGTGGGGAAGCAAAGACGATCGCTTTTTCGAGCCGTTGACGCCCGTGTTGGTCGAAAAAGACCGGGTTGCCCGATACGAACGCGAGCTTCTGAGGGCGCTTCACAATGATGAGGTGCTTAACATCGCCGTCACCGGTGGTTATGGCGCAGGCAAAAGTAGCGTCCTAAAGACATTTTTCGAACACCATCCCGGCTTCAAGCACACCTTTGTATCGCTAGCCACATTTACCAAGGCGAACACACCCGCTGCGACCGGCTCCATGGCGCCTGATGCCGCGGATGGAGCATCTAGCACAGCGTCAACGGTAACGGCGACCAACGAGGGCGCGGCCAGCGCTGATTTGCTGAATCGTATCGAGGAGACGATCGTTCAGCAGTTACTGTATGCGGTGAAAGCCGATCAGTTGCCCAAGACAAGGCTCAAACGCATCACTCATGCCTCAACGGCGCGAGTATGGTGGCGAACGATATGTCTTGCCGCTATTGGCATCTGCACCCTGCGATTGGGCGCGCCGAAGCTGCAGACACTTTCTGAGGTTGCCAAGGAATGGGCGTTGAAGGGGGTGATGTGGATACCCGAGCCTGCTGCGCTGCTTGTCGTAACTGCTGGCTGCGTGTGGCTGTTGTACTCAGCTCTGAAACTGTTTTCCCAGTTCAGCATCGACGGTCTGACGCTCAAAGGCGGCAAGCTTGAGGCTACCCATCACGGGTCGGTGCTGCACAAGAATGTCGATGAGATCATCTACTGCTTCGAGCGCAGTGACATCGAAGTGGTGGTGATTGAAGACCTGGACAGGTTTGACATTCAGGAGATTTTCTTCAGGTTGCGCGAGATCAACTTCATCATCAGCCAGTCACCGCAGGTCACTCGTTCGATTCATTTCATCTACGCGTTGCGGGATGAGATGTTCGCTGCCACTGACAAGACGAAGTTTTTTGACCTGATTATCCCGATCATCCCGGTCGTACACTCGGAGAACTCGCGGGAGAAGCTTGTCGAGCTGCTGGGCCAGCGAAAGGTAGGGGATCAGCTGCTGAGTGCCGGCTTGTCGCCCAAGCTGATCGAGACGGTGGGATACCACATCGACGAGATGCGGCTGATCAAGAATATCGTGAACGAATTCGATCTCTACGCGAACCTTCTTGCCGCCGACGGCCTAGTGCTCGATCCCAATAAGTTGTTCGGGATGGTTGCGCTAAGGAACCTGCACCCTGAGGCCTACTCCGACCTCCTGAAGCGCAAGGGTACGATTTACCAGGTGATTGAGGGTTATTCGGCGTGGGTGATAACCGAGACTGACCGTCTTCAGGCGGAGATTGCAGATCTGAGGCAAAGTCGAGCCAAGCGCGAGGCGGAAGTCGCCACGGATTTGGCCAGTCTGCGTGCCTGCGTGTGGTTTGAGATTTTCCGCAAGGGCGGACTTCAGCAGGCTACCACGCTGACCTTTCAGGACGGCACCTCCGTATCGCTGCTGGCATTTGTCGAGGAAGAGGTGTTCAATCGGGCGCTCAACCAGCGGCAGGTTACGCCTCAGGTTAATGTTAGGCATTACGGCACTCAGACCGGGGAAGCAGTCAATCCCAAAGCTGTGCTGCAGGGTCTGAAATATGACGAGCGAGTCACAGCACTACAAATGCCGCTGGGTGACATCGACGACGAAACCATCGAGCTTCAAAGGAAAATTGCAAGGCTCAAGACCATGCCATTCCGCCTCGCATGTAGCGTGGGCTACGGGGAGTCGTTTGCTCCGAAACTCACGGGCTACGAGCTGATCATCTTTCTGCTTCACCGGGGCTACCTGGATACCGACTACACCGACTACCTGGGATATTTCTACGAAGGCTCGTTGTCCCAGGCGGACAAGATGCTCACCATGGCCTTGGCCCGCGGCGAAACACTAGAGGTCGGCACACCAATCCGAAATCCGGAGCGCGTGGCGAGTAAGCTAGACTTGGACTCCGTCGACAAAGGCAAGGGCTTGCTGGTTTACCTGGTCGCTGAACTGGCTCAGTCTCGTCAGGATGAAGTCCAAGCCCGAAAAGAAAAGCTGTCAGTGATCCTCAAGAGCGGCCACCAGCACATGGGACGACTATCCGAAGTGGTTGTCCTACTGCCAGTCGAGGCAAGAGCTGCTTTCATCAACGCGCTGTTCGAGAACGATCCAAACCTCATCAACCAGCTCCTTTCCTACGAGAAAGCAACCTTCGCGCGCGAAGACCTCGTGGTCATGGTGCTTGACAGCCTGGCTGCAGAGCAGGTTGAGCAATTGCATGGCCGCAAGGGGACACTGCTCAGGATCATCAACGAATTGAGAGACGTCAGCAAATTGGTATCTGGACTCGCCACTAATGAGATGGGCTGGGCTTGGCTGCGGAGCAAACCTGCACAGTTCGTTAACGCAAATGATGTCATCACTGCCGAGGAGCTCAAACAGCTGGTCGAGTGGGGCTGCATCAGCCCAGGATTACCGATGTTGAAGTTGCTCTGCAGATCTCGGGAGCCAGGCAGCGAGGTAGGTACTGTGTCTCACGCCCGCCTCGATGCTCTAGGCCTTACAGGTTTCGGTGACATTGTTGCTAAAGCACCGACGAAGTATGTGGACGAACTGCTGAGCCAAGAGGGCGCTCTGGAGGAAACGGAGCAATCGCTGTTAGGCTTGCTTGCGCTCATAAAAGGCGAGGATGATCTTCAGCTAGCGCTTTTTGAACGTACTCACTGCATTGTGGATGACTTAGACAACCTGCCGGTAGCGCTGTGGTTGCCGGCCCTGGAGTCTGAGCGAATCAGTGCGAAGGGCGACAACGTCTGGAAGTTCTTTGACAGCGTTGTCATGACGGCTGACGACACCAAGTTGTCTGGTCAGGAGGTGCGTTACGACCTTGGACAAACGGCGGTGCCGACGTTCATCGATTTTATCGCCCGAAACGCTTCAGGGTTGGCGCAAGATCTGTGGGGCAAGGAGAAGGAGGAGGAATTACAATCTTTCCTCATTGAAAATGAGCGCGTCACGAATGCTACGCTCCACGCATTATTCTCCAAGATTATCCTGGAGCCTTCCGCATTGGTGAAAAGCACCGTGCCCATCGGACGATGGGTCGCGTTCTACAACGCGCCATACGTAGGGTACAGCTTAGAAATCAGAGAGTTGATTTCGAAGTATGACCCTGCGATCGAAGCTCGATACATAGCTCACCACTGGAAGGCAGCTCGAGACACACTGGACTTGACGACGCTGTCGATCATGCTGGTGGTTTTGCTGAGCCGTTCGAGTGCCGTGTCCCTGACAGACGCCATGATGATGTGGCAGGGCATCACCATAGAGGCGCTGAGCACAAGACAAGGGGCGATCGACGATTTGGCTTACACGTGCGCGCGAGCTAACGATGTCCAGGCTGTCTTCCCAACCAGCTACTTGCCCGTGCTCGTCCAGTGTAGTGTTGACGCTTCATTGAACGCTCAACTGCGGACAGCGCTACTGATCCAGATGCTGCAGATGAACTGCAGCTGGCAGCACGTGGCTGCGGTGCTTCCTCTTCTTGGCGAGGATCACGCACAGCTCATCAACAAGGCCCGTGCGCACTTTTCCACCTCCGAGGATGACATCAGACTTGCGGAGGCTTTGAAGCGGCGGGGCTATGTGGGGACTGTCAAATGCGAAGCAAAGCGCACTGTCGTTTATGGCAAGCGCAAGCAGATGATCTCCTGATCCCAGCGAGCAGAGGTGACCAGTAGTCACCCTTGCTCGCCATCCAAAGGCCAATCATGGAGTAACAGCGTTAAGCGAGACTTTGTGAAAATGTATGTCGTGAGCCAACCGCTAGCCCAGCAGGC
Organism: Pseudomonas sp. p99-361; assembly: GCF_003935475.1. Taxonomy (NCBI): domain Bacteria; kingdom Pseudomonadati; phylum Pseudomonadota; class Gammaproteobacteria; order Pseudomonadales; family Pseudomonadaceae; genus Pseudomonas; species Pseudomonas sp. p99-361. The sequence goes on from NZ_RHQO01000027.1 coordinate 57,413, forward strand.
CGTGGATACCTTGAGACGTTACCTTGAAGCCTTGGCCGCTGGCATCCCAGATTAGGACGTTGTGTCGTCACTGCGTTAGCGGTTTAATGGCGTTGTAGGAATTTAGAGATTAGCGATCAAAATTTGCCCCAGAGCTCCGGTGTTGCAACGCTTGTTTACTACTTTTGTTATGCAACTGTGCTCAAAGCGGCGGATGTGCGATACGACGTCCGTGGCTATCTATTATCGGAGCTAGTCAGCCTTTGCTTAGGCAATCGCGCTACCGTGCCTCTGGCCTATCGCGCCCGTTACGAACGCTACGTGCAAAGCGAGGCTATTGCGTTCGTGGAGTCGTTCACCGCTGAGTTGCTATTTGGCTCGGGACGATTCTCTCCCCATGAATACCGTTACAGGGTAAAGGACCGGCAGCCCCTGTGAGACATCACCATCGCAAATCAGACCTCCCCGACGCAGTTCGGGTTTACCACTCGGGCGTTATGCAGCATGACTGTATTTAGGATCCTCGTACTCAGCTCGCCATTTCCTGACAAGTGTTGGAGCCTAAAACACCGCTGCTTCATGAGACGTCGCGAACAAATTTCGATGACAGCTGAGCAAGTGTTGGGCAATCCTGAACTGGCTGAAGCATGGCTCACCAAGCAGGCGATCGGACTTAACCGACGTCTGCCATGCATGCTCTTGGAAACTGATCAGGGGTACATGGAGGTTGCGGATTTCCTGGTACGGCTCGATTACGGTGTCTATTGATCGCCACGTATACTCTAGGTAGCAGTTGCTGCCTGCCCCGATGCTGCCCCATTCGAGTACGAGGCGACGAAGCGCTTGGGCAGGGTCGCTGAGCGTAATACTATCCACCTAAATGTCATGACACGCGGGGTGCCCATGAAGCAGATCAAACACGAATCCAAGCCTCTGATGACCGCCCGTTTGCAAGTAGAAGCCCGCCAAGCACTGGCCAAGCGCAGCAGCCAAAGTCGCTTTCTCGACATTGCTGCCTCCAAAGACCGGAGTTGGGAGCCAGTAGGACGTCTGGCAGGTTAAGTCTACCTGCGAAAAAGCGCTCTGCCGGGTCCAGTGCTGAGCTTGTTGTGTCAGCTGCTTCGCTTACGCTGTTATGCGTTTTTTGGTCTGGTGTGCCTACGAATTGGGCTAGTCAAACCGTTGGGCGCCGATCAACCCTGTAGCGCCCCGTACCCCTCGCTTCGGGCTGCATCCAGTACCCGCGCCGGGTCGCTCACCATCACATCCTTCGGCATCTGGCCCCCCAGGTAGCTATTGGATGAGCCGAACCAGAGCGCCACAGCCCAGTCAGGCTTGCTGGAACAGAGCGTCGTGATGATAGCTGCCAACGACGAAAATGGGCGGAAACTCGAAGCGGGATCAAAGGCATAGAGGGGAAAGTATTCCTTGTCCTCATGAACTAGCGAGAAGATGTTGCCCGCGCGTTTCCACTTCTCGAGTTCAGCTCTGGATTGCTCTGTGCCCAGCTGAGCCAGCACTGCGAACGCTTCGGCGGTCAAGAAATCACCGCTTCTCAGGAGGCGTACTTTGCCCCTCTCCAACATGGCCGTTTCACGGGAAAGGGTAGGGCGCATAGACATGGATATCCGTCTGTTGATCAGTGGCCGCCTACTACCCAATTTAACGATGTGATCCGTAAGCCCACAATCCGGCCTGTGCGGGCAGGACTCTGCGTCGTGAGTAGGGACCGCCAGGTCGCTGTAGATGGCTAAACTAGTGCTTGAGTGGTATGAGGCTATCCGGGAATTTTCTGTTCAGAAAGACTCGGGCGTCAGATTTTTCTTAAGCGGCCCCTGAAAATCTTCAGTTTTGGCGTTTTGCTGCATTTTTTCTTAACTTCCCTGCCCCAGCGTGCGCTGACGCACACACCGACGCTTGCGTGAGGTGTGGACGACTCCGCGCCAAAGCTCGATTCCTCATTGAGTTGGGCTGTCGGATGATCCCGGCTCGACCAAGCCTTGCAGGCGTGCCAGTTGTTGCACCTGCGCCCGTAGGAGGCGCTGGTCATGTCGGTGGGCCAAGAGGTAAGACCTGGACTTCTCGCGTAGCAAGGTGATCTCGCCCGCCATTATTTCTTCCTGCTGATGCGCCTGGTTCATGAGCCGCTTCTCGGCCGCCAAGTGCTGCTGCGCGGCGTTCAGCTCACGCTCGAGCTGACGGAGCTGTTGCTGCTGGTAGCCCTGCGTGCTGGTAGCGCGTTCCAAATCCCGGTAGAGCTGTGTCAGCTCTTCCTGGCGGACGGCGAGCTGTTCACGCAATCCCCGCACCTCGGCTTGTAACTGACTCAACTGCTGATCATGCCGTTGCAGTTCTTCCTGGCGTTGTAACTGATGCTGCTGGCGAAAGTGCTCCAGCGATTCACGCGCCTGCTGGTGTTTGGACTCGAGCGAGTGAATCGTCGTCGCTCGCTCTTCGAGCAGCTGCAGCTGTTGCCGGCAAGCCTCTTCAAGACGCCGTCGCTCGCCTTCGGCCAGTTGCAGTTGGCCCGTCAGCTGCACTTCACGTAGACGCAACTGCCGGTGGGCCTCCATCTCTGCGGTATGTGCCACCTGCAATTGCTCGAACCGCGCCGCCTCCACCGCGCGCTGCTGCTGATAGGCCGCTTGTTGCCGTTCCAGGCGGGCGCGATCGGCGGCGACCGTGGCCTGCGCTTCGTTGGCCAAACGCTCAGCTAGACTCTGCAGCAGTGCCTGTAATTCTTCCGACAGATTCACCTGTGGTGGATGGGGTTCAGCCACGTCCAGCTCACGCAGGTAGCGAAGGATGGTGGTCTTTGAACCCGTGTGACCGAGCTCTGCTCGCACGGCCTCAATGCTGGGTGACAAACCACGGGCGAGGAGGGAATCCCGTGCGCGCTGCACGAGGGCTTTGTTGATACCAGCGCGGGCCATGGTTCTGCTCCGACTTTTTCGTACTGTTCAGTCAGTATGGAAGTACACGTGTACAAGCGCCTGATCCGATACCAATAATCGGACAGACTGACGTTTGAGAAGCCAAGTTTCTCGAACGTGATACCGCTATTAACGGCTTTTTAGCCGAATGAGGGGTACAGCCGGAGGCGGTTGTGGACACTTCGCCCGAGCGCTATATCCGGGCTGCACGTCGAGCCAGTACCGAGCGACGTTATGCCCAGGCCATCGAACACTTCGAGACGGAGTGGGGCGGGTTGCTGCCCGCCTCCAGCGAAAGTGTCGTGCGCTACCTCACGCACTATGGCGACCAGCTCACGACTAGGACCCTGCGTGTGCACCTGGCCGCCTTGGCGCGCTGGCATCAGCAACTGGGCTTTGCTGACCCCACCAAGGCGCCGCGGGTCCGCGATACGTTAAAGGGCATCCAGGCACTGCACCCTCAGCCGATAAAGCAGGCCGAGGCCTTAGCCTTGAATGAGTTGGAACGCTGTATCGCGCAACTCGGTGACGAACTGGCTGGGTCGGCGCCGGCAGTGAGACTGCGCGCTGCGCGTGACCAGGCGCTGATCTTGCTCGGTTTCTGGCGGGCGTTTCGCAGCGATGAATTGTGCCGGCTGCGTATCGAGCATATTCAGTTGCGGAAGGAGCAGGGGTTAGAACTGTTCTTGTCGAGTAGTAAAAGCGACCGCAGCAACCGCGGCCGCGTCGTGAAGGTTCCGGCACTGAAGCGCTTGTGCCCGGTCGCTGCTTATGAGGTTTGGCTGAATGAAAGCGGGCTCACCGAGGGCGCGCTGTTTCGTTCAATCGATCGTTGGGGCCATATAGAGGTGCATGCACTCCACCCCAACAGCCTTTCGCGTATGTTGCGTCAGATTTTTCTGCGCAGCGGCGTCGACCCGGAAGGGTATTCGGCACACTCACTGCGTCGAGGCTTTGCTACCTGGGCGAGTGAAAACCAATGGAGCAGTAAAGCCCTGATGGACTATGTCGGATGGCGTGATGTGCAAACGGCTGCGCGGTATATCGAAGGCGGCGCGCCTTTTGGGGAGTGGGTTCGCTGAGCGAGCAAGATTGCGTTGGAGCATGCACAGTACTCCGTTGCTCCTTGCTTGCCAGGTTCTGGAGGTAGTGTACTCAGGCGTAAGGGCATTTCAGACCGCGATAGACAACCCAAATCATTTATAAGTCAGTGGTAGTGGCACACAGCCACTCTTCTGTGTAAGTATTTGCTTTCACTTGGGACACAGTGCGCCCACCGGGTGTCTTGGCTACGAAGAACAGTAGGCGTTGTAGCCGTCTAGCCAACCACATGATTAATCTCGTGCGCAGGCCGGTCAGCGTTCTTATCGTGGCTGGCGGAAACCGTGCATGGCGGAGCGTTGCTATTGCTCTTATTGCCTTCGTTCGGATCAGCCTGGTTGATGCGTTGGTTGGCAACCGTGAAACCCATGGTCTTTAGAAATTTGAACTTGCCGCAGGATAATAAGGAAGGGATACCATGAAGATCGATTTTCCCAAGCAATTGGACAAGGATTGCCTAGGTGATTTTTTTGCTCAGTTGGCCGACGCTAAGGATCACCCAGAGCGGGTAACCATCAATTTTAGCAGCCTCGAATTTTCCACACCAACCTCAATGCTCGTTGTCGGTGTGGTTCTGCGAAATTGGGTGGACTACCGAAAATCGCTAGGTTTAGAAGTTTGGCGCTCTGAGCTTACCGATGCGAATGTGGCTCAAACCTATTTGATGCATTTGGGCTTCTTCGATTTCATTGGTGTCCAACAGGGTAAAAAGGTCGGTGAGGCAAAAGGCTCGCAGACCTACCTGCCCATCATCGCGATCGAGAAGCCCGCCGATGCAGCAGAAGCTGGTGAGTTGGAGGTCTGGTACGATTCGATTCAGACAGTGTCTAGGAAGCTGGCAGGCGTTTTGGCTGGTTCGCACGATGAAAGTAACGAACTACGCCTCTACACCTACGCCATTCGTGAAATCATACGAAATGTATTTGAACATTCTGGAGCTTCCGAATGTTTCGTTTGTGGTCAGCGCTGGTCCAATGGGGCAGCTGAACTCGTAGTTGTGGACGAAGGTATGGGTATAAGTCGTTCGTTGCGTGCGGCCTATGAAATTGGTGATGATCAAGAAGCGCTAAAGCAGGCAATTCGACCGGGGGTGAGTCGTACAGCGAACCTAAGTCAGGAAGAAAATATCTATGATAATTCTGGCTTTGGGCTTTTCGTGCTAAGTGAAATAGGTAGTAATTTCGGTTGGTTTCTACTGGGCAGTGGTCAATCCAAATTGCTAGGAGAGAAAAAGGCTTGTTCAGTGTCAGTATCTTCATTTGATGGGACTTATGTCGGCCTCCGCTTGAACAAAACTCCGTCCGATATGATTGGGCTTTTAAAAGATATTATTAGTGCTGGGGAAGAAGAGGCTGGGCTCAACGGCATTGCGAAGAAAGCCTCGGCTATGTCTAAATTGGGGTGAGTCGATGCTCTGTTCATCATGGATGAAAGGGTATGCGAAAAATTTTTGCGTCATATTAATTTGCACGTGCATAAGCGGATGCCTAAACCTCAGAGGGCATGCGGTAGCAGCTTTAAAGGGGGGAGGGGCACTTTTGTTAAACAATAGGTGCGTATGCTAACAATCTGGAAAGTGGAGTGTGAAAGTAATCCCGCACTCGCAGATGCTTTTACTCGGTTAAGATACAATTATTCAAGGGTGAAAAATCTTTGCGCTTTGTATAAGAGTACATTAGCAAAAAAACAAGGTCGGGTGAATCGCCCCTGGTTTTCTAGACACTCTCCAAGCTCAGGAAATAGCGTTTCTCATACTCTACTGGAGACAGCTGCA